>JAPLZG010000118.1 GCA_026395155.1 Candidatus Tayloriibacteriota bacterium
ATATTCAACATTCTGTTATTCAATCCTCAAAAAGAGTGGTTTATCTGGAACTTTATTTGTCTTAACAAGTTCAATAATTTTCTTTGAAGTCTCCGGCATTATTGGATCTAACATTTCACCAATAACAAATAATTCTTTTACAAGAGTTTCGATTATCTCTATTCCCTTTTCTTTATCAGTCTTTACCAATTTAAATGGTTGTTCTGCCTGAATCATTTTATCAAGTTCAGCAACCTTCTGCCAAATCATATCCGTAGCTTTTTGAACTTCGAATTTTTCTAACAAATCAAAAAATTCCTGTGGAATTGATTTTTCAGAAATTTCTACAGGTTTTTCCAAATTTGTTACAGCCATCTTCATTATTCTACTCACAAGATTACCCAAACCGTTTGCAAGGTTGGCATTGTATGATTCTTTAAATAATTCTTTTGTGCAAGGAGTATCTTCAAAAGGACTTACTTCTCGAAGAACGTAATAACGCAAAGCATCTGTGCCAGCTTGTGGTGAGTTTATCGAACCATACTCTTTTACAATCTCAACTGGATCAACAATATTTCCAATAGATTTACTCATTTTTATTCCTCCCGCACCAGTAACAAAACCATCTATAACAATAGTTTTAGAATTTGGAAGACCACATGCCATAAGCATTGCTTGCCACATTGCAGACTGCTGTCTTAAATTGTCCTTTCCACAATACTGAACCATCCCTCCAGTTTCAACTTGCCATTTATTAAATTTCTCTAAATCATCAGGCCAACCGATAGCAGAAACATAATTTACAAGAGCATCAAACCATACATACATTATATGATCACTGTCATTTGGCACTTCTATCCCCCACGGCATTTTAGTCTTTAATCTTGAAATACTAAAATCCTGTAAACCTCTTTCTACAAAAGCTTTTATTTCATTGAATCTAAAATTTGGAATAACAAAATCTGAATTATCTTTATAAAATTTTAAAAGTTTTTCGCCAAAAGAAGAAAATTTAAAAAAATAATTTTCTTCGTTACGAATCTCAAGAACAAAACTTGGATGATCTGGACACTTACCTTCAACGAGATCAGAGTCAGTCTTTTCAAGTTCACATCCAACACAATATTTTATTTCGTAATTCTTTTTGTATATATAACCATTTTTGTCACACACTTTCCAAAACTCTTGTGCAGACTTTATATGGTGTTCGTCTGTTGTCCTGATAAAATTTACATCATCACTAATTCCAAGAACCTTTAATATATCTTTAAATTTATCAGCATAAAAATCTACGTATTCTTGAACATCCCTATTCTCTTTTTGAGCTATTTGATAAATTTTCTGACCATGCTCATCTGTACCAGTATTAAAAAATACATCATATCCAGTAAGTTTTTTGTATCGAGCGATAACATCTGCTCTAACAAATTCTAAAGCATGGCCCATATGAGGGTTTGAATTCACATACGGAAGAGTAGTTGTAATATAAAACTTTTTTAAATTATCTGTCATCTCGGTTTTAAAATTTTAATTTGCTGTTTCCTGATTTTTTTGTAAAAAGACAATTTTCTTTTTTTCAATATCCTCAACAAATTCCATAAGTGCGGAAACAACCGGAACCGCAAGGACTATACCCAAAAAACCAGCGAGCTTAGCACCTATAATAAGCGCAAGGATGACAATAATAGGAGAAACACCAACGACTTTCTTTACAACTAAAGGATAAATTAAATGGTTTTCAAATTGCTGAATAATCACATAAAGACCGACAACAAGAAGAGTTGACGTTATTCCACCGTCCAAAAAAGCAGAAAGAATAGCAGGTATAGCTGAAATTACTGGTCCAAATACTGGTATAACTTCAAGTAAACCAGCAAAAACAGCCAGAAGAAGAGCATTTTTTATTCCCAAAATCATTAATCCCAAATAAACCAAGACGGCTACAATAATTGCAAGCAAAAGCTGTCCTTGCATCCAATGTCCTATTTTCTTTTGTGATCTTTTCCACAAATCTATAACGTATTTTTCATGTCTGATAGGAGTAATAATACCCAAGAATTTTCCCACACCATCTTCTTGAACAGTTAGATAAAAAGAAAGTACAATTATTAATATAAAAGATAAGAGGCCACCGAATACTGTGCTTACTATATTAAGAAACCCTCCTGTAACATTACTAGTAATTTCCTGAATATTTTTAACCAAATCAGATATCCCTGAAGTGTTATTTAATGAGGAATCTTTTACAAACTGAGCTGAATTATTTATTCCATCTGATAGACCCTGAACAACTTTCTGTGATTCAGTAACTTTTCCACTATCAATATTAAGAGGATTCCAAAGAGTTGCTGAGTCTAAGTATTTTGGTAATTTATTTAAAAAGTCTGAAGTTTCATTTAAGACTGAAGGGACAAAAAAGAAAATTAGGCCGGCAAATATTCCAAAAAATCCAACGAAGGAAATAATAGCAGCAGGAAGTCTACTAATTTTATACTTATTAAACCAAACAATTATCGGCTCAATGCCTGAAGCTAATATAATAGCAACCAAAACAACTAAAACTAAATCTTTAATAACAAACAAGAACCAAAAAAGTAAAATAATAAAAAACCCTTTCAGGAATGACCCGGGAGTAATATTAACCGTAAATTTACTATGATTTTCGTTTCCCATTGATTTAATCAATATTAATACTCGAATGATAACACCGAAAATGATTATTGAAAAGCCTCACTGCTCTAATTGTCGCCAACTTTCAATATTAAAACCTCCTGAAGGACCACTGGAAAAATTTATATTAGCGATACCACTTTGATAATTAATGACGGTCTCACCAGACATTGTTATCATATTTGCTGTTGCCGAATTTGCATTTGCACTTCCTGAAAAATTTATAGTCCCTTTTTGAGCATTTAATATTACTGAACCACCTGAACCAGACATATCAATCGCCGGCATACTAGAACAAGATCCTACTGGACATGTACTGTTACTAATTATTGTAATATAACTACCACTTTGTCCTGAACCTTTTGCTTTTGCACTTCTACCAATTACAACTCTACCATCGACGATAATAACCCCGCTATTTGTTCCGTAAGAAGAAGACAGCTTTACTATTCCGGAACCATCAATAATCAAATCTCCTGTTATATAAAGCGTCCCAGTTACTGTTAATATAACACTCCCCCCAATATGCATATTACCAACAATTTTCTGTGGTCCAAGTGATACTGGAGTTGAATTCGTTCTATTATAATCACCTGTGGTTGATCCTCCTAATATTGCCTCATCTTTCCATGCGGTAATATTTCCATCTGATATTGGATAAGATGCCGGTGCTGGATCTGAATAAGATTGATCACATGACTTATTATTATAAAGTTCACTTTGACATCGTATCGGCCCGCTCGATTCAACATAAGAGACATTGTGTGCCCAAACTATATCACTTGCTATAGTACCAACATTTACTTGATTATATCGACTTTCACCTTTTATCATTCCAAAAATTCCACCCAAATATATTCTAAAATATGTATCATATCCGGTATTAGTCCAACTCCCTCCAAGAGATCCTGTTTTCGAAGTTCCAGAGATATAACTTGAATCTAGATTTGCACCAATAATATATTTTTTACTTGTATTTCCTGTAGACCCATCGAGAACAATCCAATATGTTGTACCGACAACAAGATTTGGATTTGGTGATAAAGATACATCAACCCAATCATAATTTGTTGTTACAAGAGAAGAATTTAATGTTGCAGATGAAATAATATCATTGGCATTTGAACTTGGTGACACGTTATTATTTTTTATAATTTTTACCGTAATATCTGATGGACTGCCAACTTTCTTCATATATAAAGAAATTTGTGTTAACGCGGATGTTGATGAAACCTTAAAACTTTGGGCAATGTCTTGAGTTGAAGCTATATTTCCAAATATGATCGAATTTGATGGAGATTCTGGAGTATCATTTGATTGATCTGCTATCATATTTGGACTATTTGAAACAATTGCCGAACCGTTAATATAACAACTAGAGCAACCGATAATCGGACCGCCAGAAAAAACATTACCAACAATTCCAGAACTTCCTGTCATAGTAAATCCACCCTGTCCGACCTGAATACCATAATTAAAAGAAATTCCTTCACCTTCTTTTATTTTTGTTTCAATCTTTTTCGTATAACCATTTCTATCTGATTCTGTGATAAGGACTTTACCATCTAAAGTAGGTGTTATTGAAGTATCCACATCAAAACCATTAAGTACCAAATTTTCACTAGAACCAACTGTCATATTATTTTTTATTCTGAAAATAACATCCTCGATACCAGATTCAGAAACATAATAACTTTCCTTTGATTTCCAAATATCAGACGCCAAATTAAATTGTTTAATTATTGGATTTATAAGACCTAGAGAAATAATAAGAGCAAAAGACATAAAAAATACAATGACAACAAGCATTACTTGCCCTTTCTTTAGAGATATTCTTTTTTTAGGCGTAGCGATCATCCCGTTTCCGATAGGAAATGCCGGTACAACTGGCACTTGCTATCGTATTTTGTTAATTATTTATAATGTTTAATATTATCATATTTGCAATCCGTTTCCGTTTTCATCTCTAATGGGATAAATTTTAATAAGAACCCCTTAACACCACCGTCGAATAAAAATTTTCATTTCTAACAAAATCATTATTTGAACTACTCAAAACTAATTCAATTTTTACTGCTTTAGATTTAAGCGTATCAATTGGTTTAAAAGTCATACTCAAAACTTTGACATCTTTTTGTGTTAAGGATCCTCCGGTAGAAGTAGCCACTCCACCGACATCTTCTTTGAGAGTCTGATTTTCTAAATAAAATTTAATAGTCTTTATACTCCCATTTTGATCTAAAGTATTTAAAAATAATTTTCCATTTGAAGAACTAAAGACACTTTGATTATAATCGATACTTTTGGCATTTCTTATTTCTCTTGTTATTTCTTCCAAACCAGATATTGCAGAGTTTTTAATATTATTTTCTATAGAAGAAAATCTGTTTGATTTTGTTATTGAAATAATTATATTTATTAAGGCGATCATAATAATTACCATAATCGATATATAAACAATCATTTCAACTAATGCAAACCCAGACACTAAATTTGCTTTCGTTCTTTTGGAACAATTAAAATATTTTGGGGTATTTTTTTTTAAGCTAGCTATTATAGACATAAAATTATGGCTTTATTTCTAATTTCTAAAAGCAAAATTAGTGTGTGGGCAAAACCTTTTTGTCTTTTTATTATCTTTTTCATAATTAATCAGAAATTATATTTGATATATAAAATGACATAGATTTAGTTGTAGTACTTCCCTTATCCTGCCAAGAGATATAAACATCTACCAATTTTGTATATAAATCTACTGTGCCACCGCTTAAAACTATTTTTCCATTTGCATCCCTTGCAACTTCATATAAAATGAATTTTCTAACATATGAATCAACTGAAATTGGAGAAGTGGTAGCCTGCCATGTACTTGAAGCAGTATTAAAATATAAATAATAATCTGTATTATTCAAAAGTGAAGATATATCTGACCAATTAGTATCCCTAATAACCCTAATAGCTTCTACTCCCTCTTCAGCAAGATAAGTTGCTTTAGTTAATTTAATATTTCTTGAACTATTAGAGATATAGAAATTATTAACAGTGATAAGTACTCCCAAAACTACTGAAAATATAAAAACAGCAACTAGAATTTCTACAAGACCCATCCCTCTTTTATATTTTAAACTTTTTATCATTGTTTTTCTACCAAACCAGTTGTATATATATTTATTATATTACTATCGTCCTGATCATTTAATATTGATATTTTAATCGATCCATTATTGTCAGTCTTACCTGTGATTTTTTTAAAAATCACGTCGCTTCCTCCAGATATTAATATATCTGAAATAATTAAATTATTATTTAAAATATACTTTTTATTACTCGCATTATTTTCAACATAGCTTTCCTTAAAAAAAGTTGCTGAATTTGTATCAAAATGGACTCCATAATCTATAAATTCTTTTGATGACATCGCCGAATATCTTGCTTCATCTAAAAATGACAATATATTTAATGTGCCTTTATCAAGAACTTGGGCCTTATTTATATTATTAAATGAAAAAGTGATGATGCTAACAATCAATCCAATAATTACAAATACTATTATAAGTTCAATAAGAGTGAACGCTTTTTTAAATTTTTTTCTCCCCATTTTATATTGTATCCATAAGAGAATAAATCGGAGTAATCATAGACAAAGCAAAGAATCCGACCGCCAAGCCAATTATTACCATAAGAACTGGCTCAACTATTGTGGACATATCTTTAGTTTTTTGATCGACAGAATTTTCATAAAAAAGAGCGACTTCTAAAAGCATCGATGGTAAACGCCCAGTTTCTTCTCCAACATTCATCATTTCTCCTACAAACACAGGAGATAGTTTTTCTTTCTTTAAGAAAACCCCAGATATAGGCTCTCCTTTTTCAACTTGAATTTTTGCTTCATTCAAAAGATCCTTAAAATAACTATTTTGAACGACATCACTTGTAATTTTTATTGCCTCAGCAAATGGCACACCAGAAGAAAGAAGAGAAGAAATCGTCCTTGAAATCCTAGCAGAATTTACTTCTCTTGATAAATCACCTACAACGGGAAGTTTGAGTATAATATTGTCGATTACTCTTTTACCAAATTTTGAAATTGAAAATAGATAATAGCCTACGCCTATAGCTACAACAATTATAAGTGAAAGTAGAATATTATTTTTCAAAAAATCACTGCTTGCAATCAAAATATTTGTCATTGCTGGCAACTTAACATTTAAATCTTTGAATGTTGCTGTTATTCCTGGAACAACATAAATAAGCATCAAAACACCTATAGTTATCATAACAGCCAAGATAACAGACGGATATATCATTGCACCTTTTACTTTCTTTTTTAATTTATATGAACTTTCCAATTGATTCCCGACAATCGTTAATGATTCAGCAAGTTTACCAGACTCCTCACCTGCTCTAACCATTGAAACAAATAAATTAGAAAATATTCTTGGATAATTTTTTGCTGAATCACTCAGTGTTTTTCCTTTTCTTATATCCGTTTCCATTGAGAGAATTACACCTTTAAATTTAGCGTTCTTA
>JAPLZG010000024.1 GCA_026395155.1 Candidatus Tayloriibacteriota bacterium
GACTGATAATACTTCATTATATTATCAAACATATCTTCATCTCTTGATTCACCTCGCAAAAAATAATATCCATTAGAAGACCTAGTTTTGTATTCATCAGTCTGTATTTTTGAAGAATCGATACAAATAACACCAATATTAAGTTCTCTAAGTCTGTCCAATATTTTCAACATTCCATTACGTATATTTTTGCCTTCTTTTTCAGCACCCTTAAATAAGGATTCCAAATCTTCTGAAATTTCGCCGGTACTTAAATATAAATCTATCGATGGTTGCAGATTAACGGGTTCCTCATAAAAAACACCGTCAATTTGGGGAGAAAATTGCTCAATTAATGACAAAATAGCTTTATCATCTTTACCATGTTCCTCTCCCAAGGCAATAATGTCATTTAATTCAAATAAATTTTCTGGCCAAATTTTTTCTGGATTTTCAGTAACTTTTTCCATACCAAAAGTCTATCAGAGTAGAACTAAAAAGTCATTTACCCTAAAGGGTGACATACCTAAATTTATATTGCGGGGTGACTATCGAGATTCGAACTCGAGCAAATTCCTCCACAGGGAACTGTGCTACCACTACACCATAGTCACCATTCACTAACCGACTATTTATAACAGATTTTTTGAGAAAAATCTACCCAAATTAGGAATAGGTAGGATTACTCTCCTTTTTTCCACTTTCTAAAGCAGAAAATCTTGCTAAAGCAAAAAGTAGACTTGAAAGACGATTTAAATATTTTAAAGTATTTGCATCTATATCAACCATTTTTTCTTCTGAAACTGCCACCACTCTCCTCTCAGTCTTCCTAGCAAGAGTACGGGCAAAATCAAACATTGCAGAAATTTCATTTACACCTGGGATTATAAAAGTTTTTATTGGAGGAAGTTTCTTTTCTATCTCATCAATCATCTTTTCCATGTCTGAAATTTTTGTTTCAAAAATTTTCTTATCTACTCCAGCAACCTGTGCCTGAATGATAAATAAATTCTCTTGAATCTCATGAACAACAGAAATCAAGGTCAGACCTTGAATCTGCAAAAAGGTCTGACCTTGATTACTTCTAGACTTCAATATTCCAAGGAAAGAATTAAGTTCATCAAGAGACCCAAGAGCCTCGGCAATAATTGAGCTTTTAGAAAATCTCTGATCACACCCCCAGCCCGAGGCTGGTCCACCTTTGGCGGAAAATAACTCAGTTTTTCCATCATCACCTTTTTTTGTATATAACATGATTGATTTTTAAGGAATGATAATGACTATAAAAATCATCACCCCGTGAAATAAAAACTTTCTGAAGTTTTTCTCCGTCGTAGACGGATATTTCACTGGGGTAATAAAATTTAACAGAAACTACTACGCTAATTCAATAGTAGATCCCTCTTTTATTTTATTTGAAAGCTTTATGGCTATTTCTTGTCCTTTCTTTCCAGACTTTATTTCTTCATGATCAAGTTGCATAGATATTATCGAATCTTCTGTCTCAGTATCCCCATGTTTAATTTTTATCTTATCACCAACAGAGAGTTTTCCTGAAAGTTTTACAACTGCGACACTTATATGATCATACCAATGAGTAACTACACCCAACGCTTTTTTTATTTTTACCATCATAATAATTTATATTTAAACTTATAAATTTATACTGACCTTTTAATATAATAAGTCTAGCACAAACAAAACAATATTAGGAATAGATAATTCAAGCACAAAAATAGCTATTAAAATATAACCTATTTTAACTTTTCAACAACTTGTTAACTTTGTGCACGAGAGAAGACTCGAACTTCCAAGCCCTTGCGGGCGCTACCACCTCAAGGTAGTGCGTGTACCAATTTCGCCACTCGTGCTTATTATTGTCAATACAAACTCACCCACCTCATTATACTACCTAATATTTTCATAAAATTCAATCAAAATTTTAACTCTGTGAAAATGGTAGGCGGACTACAGTAGAAAATAAATAAATTTAAAAACAACCCAAGGGGTTGTTTTTAAATTTATTTATTTTCTACTTCCGCTTCTTTATTTTCCTCTTTAGCTTTCTTTGGTTGAACATCACTTGTTTCTTTTCTAACCTCCAAAAGTTCACTCTTAATGTGTCTTCTCTTCTGACTTTTGCTCTCTTCAAAATTTCAATTGATTCAATGTTTGGCGAATAGATTGGAAAAATTCTTTCAACACCAACTTCATCAATAACTTTTCTAACAGTAAATGTTCCACCTGCTTCTTTTCCGTGTTTAACAGCAAGAACAATTCCCTCAAAAGCCTGAAGTCTTGTTTTATCTTCTTCCTTAATCTTTTGCATAACACGAACAGTATCACCTGATCTTATATCAAGTGTTTTTCTGGCTTCAATATTAACTGGTGACATTTTTATATTCTTAAGTTCCATCCCGTTAGAGATTAAAGTGTTATGAATTATACTTTAATCAAATTATTTTCTTATCTCTTTTAACTAACAAACCCCATTATACAAACGGAAACAGTCTGACTGTTTCCTATCTCTAACGGGATCCATAGTTTGACAATTTAGCACAGATAGACGTTTTCTGCAAATTTTTCGGGCAAGCATTCAATATTCCACATTCTATATTCTCCTATTCTATAAATAGCGCAACTGCTTTTTCAAAATCTTCTGGATATGGAGCAATCACTTTAATAGTCTTCCCTGATGGAACTTCTATTTCAAGTTCTCGAGCATGAAGTGCAGTCCTTTCAAAACCAAGCTGATTTTTCTGTTCTAAATAAAATTTAGTTGCATAAAGGGTATCTTGAACTATTGGATAGTTAATAGCTTTAAAATGAACTCTGATTTGATGAGTTCGTCCGGTCTTTGGCATAGCTTCCAGAAAAGTAAAACCACCTGCCTGCGCCGTGCTCGTCGCGGCAGGCAGGCCTTTTCTAGCCAAGACTTTATAATAAGTAACAGCTTCTCTCATTTCTCCTCTAACATTTCTTTGTGCAGACCACATTCTAAAATCAGTTGAGCTCCTTCCTATGGGTCTATCTATCATTCCCCTATCTTCTTTAAGTTCACCGTACACAAAAGCATTGTAAACTTTATGAACTTCTCTTTCTTGAAATTGCTCTTTCAAAAATTCATATGCTTTTTTATTTTTTGCGATAATAAGTGCACCAGAAGTATCACGATCTATTCTATGAACTATTCCCGGGCGCAACAATTTTGTTCCATCAGAAAGAACTGTTGGCTCTCCAACATTTTTTGTTCTAGGATATTCTTTTAATATCCAATCAACCAAAGTCTTCTCCCTGCTTGCACTGGCAGGTTTATTTTTCCCGTCAGGGTGCACAACAAGACCAGCTGGTTTATTTATTACCACGACATCTTTGTCTTCGTATAAAATATCTATTTTTTTATTCATAATTTTTGAGTTAAATTACTTATTTTTCTTATCCATCCCATAACCCTTAAGAATACATTAACATCACAGACGGTAATATCCAAGGTACCGAAAGGCAAGGAATCCTTTTTAAATTTACTCGCTATGCTAGGTTTTGAATATGTTTTATAAAATTGTGATAATGAAATCTTAACAATCTTAGACCAATATTTTTCAGCATTATTTGCATTTAGATGAGAATGAGTATGAATAGCAAACCTGAACTTTTCCTCTTTTACTTTGCAAACAATTCTTAAAAATTTCATCATCACTAATATTATATTTGGGTCACTATTTGAAAATCTAATATATCTTTTTGTTTTACCACCCTCAGCCCAATATAAAATTGCACCAACAATCTTTAATTTTTCATAAGAAATAGAGTGAATATCCTTACCTGCCTGTATCATAAAAGATTCTCTTTTATCGTTTTCATTTATTAACCGTGCTTGGCGCCTATTTTCTATAACCTTAAATGAATATTGGTTTTCCTTTAAATGTTCCAACATTTCTTTTGTTAAAACAATATTTCTAACCCAAAGACTAACACTAGATTTTGTAACTAATAAAATCTTAGCGATTTCTTTAATTGATTTCCCTTGTTTGCGTAACTCAATAGCCTTTATTTTTTCTTTATATTTCATAGAACATCTTATATGTAGAGTATTATACTATGGTTCAATTTAAAATACAAATTAATTTAAAATTGCAAAAAAAGTAAAAACGGGTTATTGTATTACAGTTAATGGTAAGGGCGATTAGCTCAGTTGGTAGAGCGCCTCACTTACACTGAGGATGCCGCAGGTTCGAGTCCTGCATCGCCCACAAAAAAAATAAAAACTGCAACAGAATTGCAGTTTTTATTTTTTTGTGCCCTCGGTAGGACCGTGAGTACATTTATCGAAACTTACAGTTTCAGTACCCCGATTGGTGATTTTGTTTCGCTGTCACTCACAAAATAAACTCAATCGGGCTCCGATTCCTAACGTAAGCAACATCCTAGTTGCTTACTCCGAGGGCACAAAATAACAAAATCACTGATTAAAATCAGTGATTTTGTTATTTTGTGCCCTCGGTAGGAATCGGACCTACATTCTAAGTTTAGAAAACTCATGTTCTATCCATTGAACTACGAGAGCAAAGCCAAAACAATATATCACTATTAGAGCGATGGGTCAATAATATATTCTACTTTTAATTTAGAAATAATCTCTTTTTTAGATTCAAAATTATCTACAATCTTTTTTAAAGAATCAATTTTTAGGCTTTTCAATACTAGCTCTTCCCTACTTACATTTATATACATATCACCGTTAGAGATATTAATGTAAAAATAAAAATTAAATACAATTGTGGAAATGAGTAAAATACCAAAAACAATAAGTAAAACAACACAATCCCTGTTTGGATTGATTTTTTTTAGCGGACTAAAAGAAATACTTTTTATTGATGTTTGATCCATTTTTTTATTCAGTTTCTTTATATTTTAAAACTGTAAACTCAAGGCTACCTACCCATTGAGGAACATCTTTGGACCCAATTTTATATTCTGAAAACTTTTTAAAAGAAACATTTTCTATACTGATTTTAAGTGGATAATTCTCTAATAATTTCAAAAAGAATACCACATTTTTCCATTCTCCCGTTACATCTATTTTAATTCTGGCTAACTCTAAATTTGGAATACTACCAGCCTCATAAACGAGTGACTTAACATCAGATTTTAAATTATTACTAGAAATTTTCTTTTCCAATATATCAATAAAATCTATAACGCCATTTGAACTAATTATATACTCACTGAGTTTGTCAGTATAATTTTTGTTATTTAATAATTCTTTATCCATTAACGCGCTAGATTCAGCTTTCTTGATTTCGTCTCTAATACTGTTTTCCTTTTCAGTTATTATTAATCAAAAAGACAATAATAAAAAACAAATCTATAATAGATATAATAATAAATGATATTTTTGTCTTTTTCTGTAACATTTTATTTCTGTTTATAAATTAATGTTATGCTAAATTCAATATCAGTGCTTTTAAGAAGATTGACAACGGGAAGGATGATTTCGTCGAAATAATGACTATTTTTTAATGCTTTATTAAACAATGTTAAACCATCTCTAGTTTTTGAAATACCTCCGATAATAATTTTTACTTCATTAGTTTTGTTAGAAACTGAAATAGACGATATCTTAATATTTTGATTTTTTAATAAGAATATTTTTTCAATAAACTCACTCGTGGAAGTAGAGATATTTTGAGTTCCACTAGAGAGCACAGATATCAAACTATTATTTTCCTTCACAATTTCAATTGAATTTATAGAGTCTTCTTTTGTATTAGACAACATCATTTTATACTGATCATCTACTGCTGAGTTTTTATATATAGACATGAAAAAAGAAGGCAAAAATAATGAGATCAAAAAGACGCATACAATAAAAACCATTATCAACAAAACAACAACTATTCTTAAAGAATACTCATTGATAACCTTATTTTTAATATTTTGTGTTAAAAAATTAAGCATTATTTTTTATTTGAGATAAGACATTAGAGAAGACCCAATGGAAGAAACAAAACCCAAAGATTCTTCGAATTTCAAACTTGGTATTTTATCATTGACATCAAAAACATGAATCCATGGATTTGCTACTTCAACCTTAATATTTAAATTCTGATTAATATGATTTGTAAGACCTGGGAGGACTGCGCTTTTTCCACATAAAATTATACTATCAAAACCATTAAAACCAGGGATTTTATCTTTTGCTTGAGATACATAAAAATCATTAAATTTTTCGACTTCGTCTTTTAAAATAGAAAATACGTTCAATAAAGAATCCGAAACATCAGTATTTAATGATATTTCTGGAGAATAGAAAAAACCACTTTTACTAAAATCTAAATTCTTAATAGATTTTATTTTTAATAAACTTTCTTTTATCAATGACTCACCAACAGGAATTATAAAAGTTGAACGAACAACACCAAAAACAACAGACGACAAAACCGAAGAATCCTCTTTAATATTTAAAATAATTGCACTTTTTTTATCTTCAATAATTGTTTTAGCAACTATTATGGATTCGACATCAAAAGCAACCGGGCATAAGCCTGACAAAACTAATACATCGGTATATCCTGAAATTACTTCTTTAGAAATTGCAAACACATTCAATAAGATTTCTCCACCTTCTTTTCCTAAAATATCATATTCGAAAATCACTTCATCGAGCTTTAACGGGACATTTTCTTCAATCCTAAATTCTAGGGCTTGCCTTATTTCTGAATCTTTTACTAAAGGAATTTTAGTATTAAATATATAAACTTTTTCTTCTGGTATAGAAAGTCTGACAAAATTAGAAGAAAAATTAGTCTTCAAGCCAGACAAGATCTTGATCAGTTCATCTTTTTTAATAATGCTTCCATTTTCTACGATACCTGGATCAATGGAGATTTCACCGAAATCTTCCAAATTTAAAACTCCATCCCTCTTAATAAATTCAACATATTTTATAGATCTATTTGATATTTCAATTCCAACAGCCGGCATTGATAAATAGTTCGGCAGGCCAAAAAAATTTATTAAAAGATTCTTTTTCATAATACTTTAATAATTATATCAGAGAAAACCATCTACTGAAACACAAAATAATCAACACTACAAAAATATACTATAAAATATGAACAGAATCACGACACAAGCAAAGATAGCAGTACTTATATTAAAATATTTAATTACAATATTACTTATTTTTTCGCCAAATAACCTCATTATGTATGCAACAGCAAAAAATCTCATTCCTCTACCTAATATTGATGCTATTGTAAAAACAAAAATATTCAAACTGAATAAGCCAGCAGAAATTGTAAAAACTTTATAAGGAATAGGGGTAAAAGCGGCTGTAAATATGGATAAAAAGGCATTCTGATTAAATAGAAGACCCACAGTTTCTATTTCTTTCTCTAAATGATACAAAGAAACTAACCACTTACCGACAGTTTCAAAAAAAACCGCACCGATAAAATAACCAAAAAGACCCCCTAAAACAGAGGCTACTGTTGTAATTGATGCAAAATATATCCATTTGTCTTTATTTTT
>JAPLZG010000064.1 GCA_026395155.1 Candidatus Tayloriibacteriota bacterium
GCTGGTTAGAGCGCTCCCCTGTAGACGTGCAGCTTTTTGTCGAGAGACAGATTGAAACTCTTTGGGATAACGGTGAAGGCTAAGTCCAGCTCCACAAGTGGGGCTGGATACGCGAACACCGTGGGAACCCCGTAAAATCACTTTGTGATCACGGGGGCGCCGTAGAGACTAGATACCGAAGTACCCTAACTTACTGTGTAAGAAGGGTAAAGATATAGTCCATGCCATTATGAAAATAGTGGAAGAAGTGCACGGGAGAGGTCGTGGGTTCGAATCCCATCGGTCGCGCAAAATTAAAATCACCTTTATAGGGTGATTTTCTTTTTGCGCGACCGAGAAAGCACTGGGAGTGCTTTCGTATGGGATTCGAAGCCCCATTGAGCATTTTTTAAAGTGTATTCGCGTATAAAAAATCCAATGAGGATACTATTCATGTGACAAAATCTTTTGACGAAAAAATTTTAGTCGAGGGAGAGTCCATCACCCGTCTTGCATTTTTTGTAAAAAAGAGTAGTTTAATAAGTAGAATGTTCTAACACATAGGGAGGTAAATATGGACAGATTAACTGTCAAAATTCCTGGCTGGACGACGATGAGAAGTGACGGTTCAATCAAAAGACGTGAGGATGCGATTATCAGACCTCTCTTCACTAACACCGGTATTCCTGGCTACTTCACACTAGCCCAGGAGATTCCACCAGAACTGCTTGATGCAACAGTCCCAGAACTGGACTATGTGCTCGAGTTTCGGTTGAAGCCGGCACAACGAATTGAGGTCCGAACGGGAAAAGTTAGGATACCGACCGTCGACCAGGTGCTTTGGGCGGTTGGTTTTATGAGTGAGGAGCTGACGAATGTAATCGGCGGTGGTGCTATCAGGTTTATGCACCAACCACTTCGAGCCTATCACTGCCCTTTTCACGGAGCAGAGCCGTGGCGACAGATTATCGTTCGTCGTGCTGGTGGTGGCTACACGGTAGAAACCGTTTGCGTCACACAGC
Source organism: Candidatus Tayloriibacteriota bacterium (assembly GCA_026395155.1). Lineage (GTDB taxonomy): Bacteria > Patescibacteriota > Minisyncoccia > Phycocordibacterales > GWA1-40-21 > Bog-1340. Next base: position 1,002 of record JAPLZG010000064.1, read on the forward strand.
CGGTTCACGACACTCTATGTGGCTATCTTTCTGCCAGTTCACCGCGGTTTGCGTTCTGATGAATTGCCCATTTGTGGGCGGAAAAAGTTCCGCTTTCACAAGTGGGCTTTTTCTTTTGGAATAAATATAGTGAGTTAGATAGTGGGCTTGTCTGCACATATAGTGGAAGGTGACGGAATAAATACTTGTGTCGCGTAACACCTTGTTTTTTAGTGTCTATTCTAACGATGGTATTCCTTGTCAGAATTATTATTTGCACAAAATATAGCATATATGCTATAATATTTACGTAGGAAAGAACATTAATAATTAAATATATTTTTCCTTCAGTTCAAAACTGGGGAGGGGCGGTCTAGTGATTAGCTAGAATATTTTGTCCATCCGACCTATAAGGTTTAGGATGAGTCGAACAAAATATTAACCGTTTCCTTGCCCGAATAAAGTTTTATCATAGTAAAACTTTGGCGGGTCGTAATTTTTATCAATAATATGAAAATATTACGAGTTATCGGACTTGGTCTAGCAATCATTATTCTCCGCGCTTTGGTGCCCGATATCTTTCATGCACTAGAGAAAACCTTCCTGTCGTTCTTTGATATTCTGCAGTCAGTACTTTCCATCGGGAAAAGTACAATGTCTGCAGGAATCTTTTTACCTAGCCTTCCACAGCTACCTCATTAAATTGGTTGCTTGTTGATGGATAGGTAAGATAAAACCGCTCGCTTCATGCGAGCGGTTTTTTTGATTGAAAATATCTAATAAATAAGCTATTCTTACGAAGTGTTGTTTTGTCGTTGTAGCTGATCGAATGACAGAATGTAATTATTCGGTCAGGCGGGGATCACGTCATAAAAAAATAATAATGTATACTGTTTATATTCTTAAAGATAAAAAAGGTTTTCTCTATAAAGGAGTTACCAATAATATTGTTAGAAGGTTAAGAGAACATAGGTCTGGTAAAACAATAACTACTTCTAAAATGGATGATGTTAAGATAATATATACTGAGGTTTATGATAGTTTTATAGAAGCAAGGAAAAGGGAACTTTATTTGAAATCGGCAGCTGGCAGAAAGTTTTTGAAAAAAGTTTTGAACAAGCCAAGATAGCTCAGTTGGTAGAGCACGTCATTGGTAATGACGAGGTCTCGGGTTCAATCCCCGATCTTGGCTCACGCGAACTTGTATGATAAAAGGTGCTAAGATATAATATTCCTATGAGAGAAAAAATAATTAAATTTTTGGTGTGCGTTGTTTTATTTTTGATTGCTTTTATTATTCCTTTATTTAAGTTTAATTTTGATGTTGCCAGTATCCTTACGGTGGCATCTCTCTTTTTTGCAATCTTAGTGGGTTTTTTTATTGCCGCCGCTACGTCAAATTATTTAGCTTTGCAATCATTAATAGCTGAAGAAGACGCTGGACTTATAGCAATTTACAATTATTGTCATATTATTTCCCCTGAAAAGAGCTCTAAGTTGGTGGAAGTTTTGGACAAATATGCTATCGCCGCGTTAAGTTTTGAACTCACGGAATATGTTGATAAAACACATAGAGAGTTTGATGATGTGAGTAAAGTGGTTGAAGAGATTGATTTTAAAGATGCTAGAGGAGGACAATTAATACAATTACTATATGAAAAGAAGAATAGCCTTTATCAAACTAGACAAAATATTGCCTTAGTGGCACGAAGTATAGTTACGAGGGTGCATTGGCTTGTCCTTTGTTCGTTAGCTATAATTATCGATATATTATTATTAGCTATTCGTGACGATAGTTTTTTTTCTTGTTTGATTACAGGAATATTATTTATTGTTACTTTCCTTGTGTTGCTACTTTTAAATCATGTTGATAATAACAGATTTCTTGAGCAGGCCATGTCTTATGATAATTCTCAACAAATCTTTATGGTTATTGGTAAACCTAAATATTACGTTGAGGCTATAATCAAGAGCGGACGAGTATTAGAACCAAAAGAAACCTACAGAACTGGATACTATAATGGTCCGGACGATAGCGAAATAAGATTAGTTGATAAAACTATTTAATATATTTTTTTAGTGGCGGATCTAGAGGCTTTTTGCTAAGGTAGGTACTAAAGCCGAATTAGTTCAGTGGTAGAACAGTGCTTTCGTAAAGCACAAACGTGAGTTCGATTCTCACCTTCGGCTCAAATGAAATTTTGAGACAAGGAAAAAGCACCGGGTGGTGCTTTTTTAGAGAATCGAAGCCTTTGTGAGTATTTTTTGATATATTCTGATATAATCAAAAAATCCACAAAGGGGACTGAAACTGTAAGTTTCGATTCTCACCTTCGGCTCATAAAAAATCAAAATTAAAATATCAAAGATCAAAAATGAAAGAAGAAAAAGAAAAAAGAATAAAGGAAATTGAAAATGCCATGGCGCAGGCGGATTTTTGGAATGATAAAAATAAAGCTCAATTGATGATTAAAGAACTTACAGATTTGAAAGATGAACTTTCTGGTGTAGGAAAATATGAAAAAGGTGATGCTATTATGACTATTTTTTCTGGAGCTGGTGGTGATGACGCTGAAGATTTCTCTCGAATATTATTTGAAATGTATTCAAAATTTTTTACAAAAAAAAGTTGGAGTTATAAAATCTTAGATGAAAGCGAAAATGATCATGGGGGTTATAGAAATATTACTCTTGAAATATCAGGTAATGGAGTTTATGGAGAACTAAAAGGGGAGTCTGGTGTGCATAGGCTTGTTCGCCTTTCTCCATTTAATGCAAAAAATCTTCGTCAGACATCTTTTTCAATGGTTGAAGTTTCCCCCAAAATAGATAAAAATCTTGATTTTGATGTTCCAGAATCTGAACTTAAGTTTGAAATGTCTAAAGCTGGTGGTCCTGGTGGTCAAAATGTTAATAAAAGGGAAACTGCTGTAAAGGTTATACATATTCCAACAAATATTTCTGTCCGTTCTACCAATGAAAGATCACAAGCACAAAATAAAGAAAAGGCCATCCAGATTTTGAAAGGTAAGATATTTGCAAAAATGGAGGAGGAAAAAAATGCTAGAGAAAAGGGTTTGTATATAAGTAAAAGCACGTCCATAGAGTGGGGAAATCAGATTCGTTCATATGTTTTTCACCCATACAAAATGATAAAAGATCATAGGACGAATGTAGAAACCTCAAATATAGATAAAGTACTTGATGGCGATTTGGAGGAGTTTGTGAGTGCAGAAAAAATGATTTAGTTTTTTGTTTTACTATTTTAATAGTGTATAATAAGATTGTATTTGATTTATAATTCAACATTCTAAATTCGATATTCTATATTCAAAACTATGATCGTTTTTGAAAAAGTCACAAAAATATATTCAGATGGAACTGTCGCTCTTGAAGGCGTTACTATTTCTATAGATCCTAAGGAATTTGTTTCTATTGTCGGACATTCTGGTGCAGGGAAGACAACTCTTGTAAAGATGCTTCTGGCTGAAGATAAGCCGACAAAAGGGAAGGTTTTCTTTGAGTCTTTGGATATTCATAAATTAAAGAAAAACGAGATTCATCATATGAGAAGAAAGATCGGTACAGTTTTTCAAGATTTTCGTCTGTTATCAAATAAAACAGTCTATGAAAATGTAGCTTTTGCTATGGAAGTTTCTGGCAGAAGTGATGAAGAAATAGAATCAGATGTTCCACACGTTCTCGAACTTGTTGATCTGTCTCATAAATCTTTTAATTTTCCTCATGAGCTTTCTGGTGGTGAAAAACAGAGAGTTGCAATCGCAAGAGCAATAGTCAATCAGCCTGATATAATAATTGCAGATGAACCAACTGGTAACCTTGATCCTATAAATACTCATGAAATTATTCAGATTTTGAAAAAGATAAATGATCTTGGTACGACAATTATTCTCACAACACACAACAAAGGAGTAATAGATTCTCTCGGTAAAAGAGTTATTACTCTAGAGAATGGGAAAGTGGTGAGGGATGATGCGACGGGGAGGTATGTGATGTAGGAGTAAGTCAAAAGCTTAAAGTCCAAAGTCGAAAGTAAGAAATTGTAACTCTGTCATTCCCGCGCAGGCGGGAATCCAGGAAGAAAAATTTGTTGAAGATGTTATAATTGTGAGTATAATTAAATAGGATGATATTGGGTTCACCCAATAAAGCTCTTACTAACGCATTATGCAGTATATTAAGTAATTTAATAGTGTATAATTTATTAATAGGATAATAATTTAATGAGAGCAAAGATTAAAACTGCATAATGCAAAAAAAAGTTATTAAGTAAGGTGATTACATAAAATATATGAAAACAAAAACAACAAATGTTATTATGAAAGAAGTCG
>JAPLZG010000017.1 GCA_026395155.1 Candidatus Tayloriibacteriota bacterium
GATTTATTTCTTCCGGACCCTGACCAGTTTTCCTTGCAAGACCAATCACAGGGTCAATATCAAAATAAATATAAATATCTGGCTTGAGATCGCCAAGGTAGAAATCCCTCATCTGCCAAAAAAAGTCTTTCAACTCTTTGGCTTCCTGAGCAATAATCTGATATGCAAATGTAGAAGAATCGAAACGATCAGAAATCACAGTTTTCCCGGCTTCAAGTGCCGGAATAATTGTATTTTTCATATGATCGGCTCGAGCCGCCCAAAACAATGCAAACAAAGTATTTGCATCTGCTTGGCCAGCGTTTGGAGATTTCAAAATGATATTGCGAATTTCTTCAGCGTATGGTGAACCACACGGCTCACGAGTTAAAACCAAAGAGTCGCCAAAAACCTCTTTCGCACGATTGAGTTGAGAGGTCTTTCCTGCTCCTTCCCCGCTATCCACTACGATAAATAATCCCTTTTTCATTTTTTTCTCCTTGTTAGGTTGTTAAAAATACGATTCCTTTTAAAAGATATCAGAGAAAAAATTTAATAGCAATTATTTATTATATTTTAAAATGATATCGTCTATCTGCTTATACAAATCTTCCAAGTTTCCATCATTATTTATTTTTTCTTTTGCTACTTTCATAACTTCTGGAATCATTCTGTCTGCTTCGACGTTTTGATCTGCTTGAAATTCCTCATATGTTTTTCTATCATCACCAGCATTTTCATTTCTTTCAACCAATCTTTTATATCTTATTTCTGGACTTGCATCTATTGAAACCAAGATAAAATTATCTAATGAGAGTAAATGTCCAATATCAGACATTCTTCTGATACCATCTATAACAACGGTATCTGAATTCAAAGTTGAGGCATCTTTTGCAATAGCTTTCGCAAGTAAGTCAGCACCGAAAAGTTGCCTAAGCGAGGTAGAAACGTTTTGCAAATTTTCTCTTGTAGTAGGAACATCAAGACGATTCAAAACATCTCTCAAGATTGTAGAAAAACGACAGTCTTCTGCTTTGTATTTTTCAACAAGTCTTTTCTTTACTGCCCCCTTTCCGCTAGCCAATGTTCCAACTAATCCGAAAATTATTTTTGCCATATTATTTATTATTTCTTATGTATTGTCTTGTCTTTACCCCTGACAAATCAAACATTTTTTTAGAAGCCTTAACCGATGGAGTATCGGCATATTTGTCACTTTCATATATAACTTCTTTTATTCCATTTTGGATAATTGTTTTTGCACATTCATTACAAGGAAAAAGTGTACAATACAGTTTACAATTCTTAGTAGGATTATTTGCATTATAAATAGAATTTTCTTCGGCATGACAAACATAAGCATATTTTGTCTTATCAAAATCGCCCTCTCTTTCCCAAGGTAATGCATCAGCATCTATTCCGCGTGGCCAACCATTATAACCCATACCAACAACAATATTATCTTCTGTAACAACTACAGAACCAGCTTGTGTTGAAGGATCTTTTGATCTTTCTGCTATAAGATGCGCCATGCGCATAAAACATTCATCCCAAGATATAAAATTTTCTCTGTGTTTTATCATACCTATATTATCTGCTTATAAAAAAATAAATAAAGAGTGGACAAAACAGCAAAAATCTATTCTAAAATTCCATCCAAATTTACATCATATAAAATCTCTTCTTGAATCAATCTATAATTTAAAACTTCTTCTGGCCTAAACCACGATTTAATTTCTTCTAGAGCTTCTTCATGTGAACCAGACGCATGAACAACATTTCTAATACATCTATCTTCTACATCAGCTAGTTTGTATGAATCCAAAACAAAGTCTCCCCTTATGGTCCCAATATCAGAAGTAAGTGGCTCTGTTCCACCATTAATCTTTCGTATCAAATCTACGGCGTGGGCTCCCTGCCAAACCATAGCCACGACAGGCCCGCTCGATAAATATTTAACCAACCTTCCAAGAACTTTTTTTCCAAATTCAATCGGATCATTTGATGGTGGTTCAATATTTTTTGCTATAAAACTTTTGATGGATTTTTCACCAACTTTTCTTATCCATTCTGGATCTATTGTATAATGTTTTTCAATTAAACCTTCACTTGGAATAAGAAATTTTGCAGCTATAAGTTTTAAACCAAGTCTTTCATAACGGTTAATAATTTCACCAATAAGTGATCTCTGCACACCGTCCGGTTTTATGATAACTAATGTTTTATCTGTTTTAATGTGTTCCATGTCTTTATAAAATAATACTATAACTATATACCAATTTTTACAACAAAAAAACCACCGAGAGGTGGGTTTTCTATATTCTATATTCACTATTCAATATTCTTCTTTTTGACTTCTACCCACGCATACTTTTTTGCTAAAAAGTTGCCTGGGCACGTCTCGGTTCGTCAACCTCCGACCGGTTGAGGTTAAAATTAAAAAACACGCTCAACGCGTGTTTTTTCTTTTATTTAACCTCAACCCCCATTGATTTTGCTGCGCCTTCTACCATTTTCATTGCACCTGCGAGATCGTTTGCGTTCATATCTACCATTTTCTTTTCAGCGATTTCTTTTACTTGAGCTTTAGTAAGTGTTCCTACCTTGCTTGTATTTGGTTTTCCTGAACCCTTTTCTTTACCCAAAGCTTTCAAAATCATACTAGCTGTTGGAGGAGTCTTTAGGATAAAATCGTAAGATCTATCTTCATAAACTGTTATAACAACTGGTAATACATCTCCGATCTGAGCCTTTGTAGCTGTGTTAAACTTGTTGACGAAATCACCAATGTTTATACCCGCTTGACCCAAAGCTGGACCGATAGGTGGAGCTGGTGTAGCTTTTCCCGCTGGGATTTGTAGCTTTAATTTTTTTGTTATTTTTTTAGCCATATATAATTAGTTGTTAGTTTTTAGCTGTTAGCTGTTAGTAAATTAGAGGCAAAAGCCATATTAACGTAAAAATGTTAAATTATCAAGTTGAATTAAATTATTCGTATATTTATTTCTACGCCTTACGAATTTGAAGAAGATCAAGCTCGACAGATGTCTCTCTTCCAAACATCAAAACCATGACTCTTGCCTTACCTTTCTCTCCATCTATTTCACTAATCTTACCTTCCAAATCCTTAAATGGTCCATCAACAATTTTTACAGAATCACCTTTATCAAAAGCGATCTCGTGAGTTATTGTGTGTGTTTCCATTCTTCCCAAAAGTTCATCAACTTCTTTCTGACTAAGTGGTACAGGATAAACTCCAGCACCAACGAAACCAGTAACTCTTGGAGTATTTCTAACAACAAACCAAGATTCATCGGTAACGATCATATCAACCAAAATGTATCCAGGATATATTTTTTCTTCCTCTTCTACTCTTTTATTACTCTTGATTTTAATCTTTTTCTCTATAGGAACAACCACATTAAAAATCTTCTCACCCATATTGAGAGAATCTATTCTTTGTTTTAAATTTCTTGCTACAGCATTTTCATAACCAGCATAAGTATGAATTGCGTACCAATGTCTTCCCTCTTGTATTGTTTGTTTAGCCATTCTTATTATGAATTAAATATTTTATAAAATTGAATTTCTTAAAATAAAAGAAAAGATGTAGTCGAAGAAACCAAGATATACTGAAACAACAATTGATATAAAAATAACGAGTAGAGTAAACATCGTTGTTTGCTTTTTTGTCGGCCAACAAACATGCTTCAACTCTCCTTTAGTATCTAAAATATAATTTGATAATCTGCTCATGATTTTATTTAATTAATTTTCTTTACCCAGTAGTGAATTTTGACATCAAAAAGTTTTAATCACTATTTTTCTAATAATATTTTCTGTTAGGGACATGGGTTCGTCCTTAACAGAAACTCCAGTAAGACTTTTCACAAAACGATGTCAAAATCTACTACTGGGTTTAAAAAACCACCCTTTCGGGCTTCAATACATAATACCACAATATGTAGACAAAAAGCAAGAGACGGCTCGCTACGCGAGCCGTCTCTTGTATTTCTACTAAAAGCTAACAGCTAACAACTATAAGCTACCTTATCTCATAAGTAATACTTACATTTGAAGTAATTTTATTTTCTCCTGTTGGTAATACAGCTTCAGCTCCTTTACCCATAGGTGCAGAACTTACCATAGCTCTATCATAATAAACTGGATAATTTCCACCTTCTGAATAACCAACAATTTTAACGAGTATTACACCGAGAGATTTTGCTAATTTTTTAGCTTCATCTCTTGCTTGAACTATTGCTTCATCTCTTGCTTGTTTAACCAAATCATCATACTTATCATTCGTAAAAGTAAGACCACTCATATCTGTAACTTTTAAGCTTCCCAAATCAGAAATAATTTTTCCAGCTTTTGACAAATCTCTTATCTTAAGATTTATACTCTGGGTAACAACGTAAGCTACAAGAACTTGCTTGCCAGAATATGGATATACCTGTGCATTTAGATAATCATATCTTGGATAAATATTATAATTTGTTGTTTTAATATCTTTATCATCTACACCATTCAATTTTAAATTACTAACTATGTCCGCCATGTATTTGTTAACTAAGTCAGAAGCTTTAGAAACATCTAAATCCTCTGCTGTGGTAGAAAAAGAAATTGTCGCAATGTCTGGCTTTACAGTAAGCTCACCCTTCCCACTTACAACAATTGTATCCTTCTGTAAATCATTTCTATTATAACCATGATTACCAAACAATATTCTTCCAATAATTAATACAACTATAACAACTAAAACGATTTTCACCATTTTGTGTCCTCCGTGATTCTTAAAAAATCCACAACACTTACAATTATTTTGTTCTTCCATATTTTCTTTGCCTCGCCATAACTCTCCTTTGGCCTTCGTAGCTTTATGCGAAGGAGGTTCGAGCGAAGACGGGTGAATTAAAAACTATTAAACTATTTTCTGCCTCTTATATGCTAACAAAAGATTCTCAAAAAGTGAAATGACTGTCATAGGTCCAACTCCGCCAGGGACTGGAGTTATTGCCCTCACAATCTTAGAAACTGGCTTAAAATCTACATCTCCTAATAATTGATCCCCTACTTTTGTTATCCCTACATCTATTATTATTTGACCCTTTTTCACCATTTTTTTATTAATCAGACCAGGGACTCCTGTGGCTGATATAACAATATCTGCTCTTTTAACTTCATCTATTATCTTCTTTGTCTTTGTATGACAAACGGTGACTGTCGCATTCTTATTTAAAAACATAAGAGCAGTTGGTCTACCAACAAGCAACGACCTTCCTATTATTGTGACTTTTTTACCTTCAATCGGTATTTTGTAATAACCAAGCAAGGATATTATCCCCTTAGTTGTTGCCGGTATAAATCCTTTCTCATTACCATCAAAAATTGATCGTAGATTTTTTGATCAATAATTTTTACAACATCAATTTTTTTTGGCAAAGGAAGCTGGATGATTATTCCGTTGATGCTTTTATCATTATTGAAAGATTCTATTCTGGAAATTAAATCTGCTTCTTTTATTGTTTTATCTAATTGTATATATTCAATATCAAAACCAATTTTTTCACCAAAAATTTTCTTTTGTTTTACATATACTGAGGATCTCTCATCATCCCCCACCTGAATAATAACAAGCTTCGGCTTTATATTTAGCCTTTTAATTTCTTTCTGTATTTTGTCCGCTAAAAAATCGCGAACCTTTTTTCCATCTAGTATCATATAATTGAATATTGAATTTAGAATGCTTGCCCGAGAAATTTTTATTCCTATAAAAATTGGCGGGTTGAACAATAAACGCTTGCCTACCCCGGAGCCTTTCGAAGCCTTGCTTCGAAGCAAGGCTTCGAGGT
>JAPLZG010000025.1 GCA_026395155.1 Candidatus Tayloriibacteriota bacterium
AATGCCTGATTCTATTGAGTTAACCATATGTTTAATTTTTTCAATTTTCCATTTTCCTTTCGATTTGTCAGTAATTTCATGATTAATTGCCGCTGTTCGTTTTTCCTGCAAAAATTCAATCAATTTTTGTTTCTTCTCAATAATCTGATCAATTGTTTCAGTTTTTTCATCCAAATAATTCGCAATTTTTGTTTGCTCTTTTTCAGGAATAGAAATTAATGGAAAATTCATTAAGGTATCGTCTTTTAAAGTCCATCGATGATCTACTGACACACCATTACCAAAAGGATGAAATATACCTTCAAAATAATGTTTTTGAAAAAAGTAATTATAAAATTGAGAATTAGTCCCATTGTTTTTTTTCCTTAAGGTCGAATATGCAGGGCTTATAATCCCTTCATATTTTGAAGAAATTTTTCTATAACCCTCGTAACTAGCTGCAATTTGTCCCTCGTTATTTGAAACATCTCTAGTTTTTATACCGTTCAAAGTAAGTGATAATATTTCTGACTCAGAATTATTGAAGGATTTTTCTTTTAAAAGATTAAAAACTTCTTTAACTTTTCCAACTTGCCAGTTTTTTGGAATTTTACCCAACCACTCAATACCCGAATTTTTATATTCAGGATATTTTTCATATTTCTTTGTCAATTTCAAAGCGTCCATATCTTTATAATTGTTTCAATAGGCCAAGAAGTTCGTTCTCAACCTTTTCTATATCCGTTTCGATCACTTCCAAACTTCTTGGTGCTTCGTACTTATAGAAAAATCTTGTGAACGGTATTTCGTATCCAACAACGCCAATCTGATTGTCTTTATGGTCCCGAACGGTATCATTTATCCAGGCATCAGACACATAAGGTTTTACTTCCTTTTCAAAGTAATCATAAATACTTGTTCCAAGCGGTATATTCTCATAATCACGAAGTTCTGAGTCGCTTTCTGGCTTGCCATTTGAATCAAGACAAATATTTGCATTTTCATCTCTTTCTGATAATGCATTTAAGATTAATTTTTGTGTTGTAGATTTAAGTTTGAGTGATTTAAAATGCGGTTCAAATACTTTTAAAAAACTTTCACCACTCTTAAATAAGTTTTTATTTGGGAATGATGCGAACAAGCCTAAGATACCTTTCTGTTCTTTTTCAGAAAGTTTTAAAAAATTTTTATCTTCTTTTAATTTAACAATTCTTTCATCACTCACTTGGTAATTCATACGAAGAGGTCTTTCAATAGTAACCTGTCTATATGCAAACTCGGTTGTTTTGAATATCTTTGAAAATTCATTCTCTTCAAATTTACTATAAAGTTCAAAAATCTTTTTATTAGACTTTTCATCTATTGAATGGCGTTTGCTACCGAGACTTTTTCTCATTTTCTCAAAGAAACTTCTTGCATCAACAAGCTGAACTTTGCCTTTCCTTTCTTTTGATTTTCTATTGGTAAGAAACCAAAGATATGTATTAATACCTGTGTTATAGAAAAGTTGATCTGGAAGTGCAACAATGGTCTCAAGTAAATCTTTCTCAAGTATCCATCTTCGAATCTCACTTTCTCCACTGCCAGCATCACCAGTAAAAAGCGGTGAACCATTGTGAACAATAGCGAGTCTAGAGCCTCCATCTTTTTCTGGTTTCATTTTTGATACAAGGTGCTGTAAGAAAAGTAATTGCCCATCAGAAATACGAGGTAATCCTGCCCCAAAACGTCCTGCATAGCCACGTGAAGCTTCATTTTCTACTGCGTCCTTATCTTTCTTCCAGTCTACTCCGTAAGGGGGATTTGAAAGCCCATAGTCATAGACTTCACCGAAAAATTGATCATTAGATAGTGTACTTGCCTTCGATTGATCTTTTTCTCCACCTTTTATAAAGTCTGGATTTTCGCCTTTAATAAGCATGTCAGATTTTGCCATCGCATATGTTACAGAGTTTAATTCTTGACCATATAAAAATATATCTGCTTTATCGTTTATATTATCTCGAATATAATCTTTCGCGACTGTAAGCATTCCGCCAGTACCACAAGCAGGATCATAAATCTTTTTAATAATATGAGGTCTTTTTAATTCTTTCTCATCTGGAGAAAGTAAAATTTCAACCATTAATTTTATGACATCTCTTGGCGTGTAGTGTTCTCCAGCTGTCTCATTAGACATTTCAGAAAATTTTCTAAGAAGCTCTTCAAAGATTTGTCCCATTTGGTGATTATCTACTTTTGATGGATGGAGATCTACTTTGTTTAATTCTTGAATAATCAAATACAAAAGATTACCACCCTCAAGTCTTTCAAGTTGGGTTTCGAAATCAAACTTTTCAATAATATCTTGAATGTTCGCACTATAATCGCTCAAATATTTATTGAAGTTCTTTGCAATATTTTTTGGATCCTCGGTAAGTTTATGGAAGTTATACGGTGAGACGTTAAAAAAGGCGTGTCCAGAGGCTTTTTTAAGAATTGGATCAAGATCTTTTACTTTTCCATGCCATTGATTGTACTGTTCACGAACTTTATCTTTGGAATCTGCAAGAATGGAATCAAGGCGTTTGAGAACAACAAAAGGTAATATAACGTCTTGGTATTCATGCTGTTTCCAGCCACCACGAAGTATATCCGCTATATTCCATATCATTGATGCTTTTTGGTCAAAATTTTCCATTTGTTGTTTATGTTAGTTATTAAAGATATCTATATATTCTCTTAAATAAAACACGCGATCCTTCTTACGGCCTGTTTTTTCTGTAAATAAACCGAGTCTTTCAAAATCTTTAGCTATTGCGCTTGCGGTTGGAAAAGTCATCGGGACTAATTCTGTAATATCATTGATAGCTACAATAGGTTTTGAGAAAAGTTTTTTAAGAAGTTCTTTTGCAAGCTTTTGTCTTTTTATTCCCATTCCTGTATCAATAAGACTTTCGTATCTTCTCCTCAAGTCAATTATTTTTTCAAGGTTTTCTCTTCCTTTCTTTGCTGTTTCAGATATTCCATACAAGAAAAAACGTAACCAGTGCTCAATATCATTTGAAGCTCTTACACGAGAAAGAGAATCGTAATAACTCGTACGATTCTTTTCAAAGAATTCTGATATATAAAGAGTTGGTTTTTGTAATATTCCGAGACTTACCAAATGTAAAACTATTGCAAGTCTGCCTATACGACCGTTTCCATCAAGTAGGGGGTGTATTGTTTCAAACTGATAATGCCCAATTGCAATTTTTATCAAATCAGGAATATTGAGATCTTTGTTATGCCAAAATTTATCAAGGTCTCCTAAAAGTTCTGGCACTTCTGTGTAATGAGGCGGAATATAAACCGCATCTTTCAAAGAATGCCCTCCGATCCAATTTTGACTTACTCTTATTTCCCCAGGCAACTTTGAATAACCTCTTACACCTTCAAGTAAGATTTTGTGTGTATCTTTTAATAGGCGGACTGAAAATGGAGGTCTGCCTTCTTTAGATAATTCTTCTATGGCAAAATTAATTGCTTTAATATAATTTTGAACTTCATCCCAGTCATTTCTTTTTTCTGGATCAACTTCTAAAACTGGAGTTAAAGCTTCATCAAGATTTGTATTTGTACCTTCTATAACACTTGAAGATGTAGCCTCTTTTGCTATGTGCATTTTTATAAAATATTCTACATCTGGAATAAGCTTTGAATAGGCGTTGAGCTCACCGAGATATCTCATTGCGTCAGCCAATAGAAGATCTATTCTTTTATCTTCCCATTCAAAAGGTACATTCACCCGAGACGGTGAAAAGCTCTTGTATTCATGCTGCTGTATATACTTACCTGCATTGAATTTAGTCATGCGGATAATTATATACTTTTGATATTTAGATGTCAAATTAAAAGTTAAAGGCTTAACTTTTAATTAGGGTTTCCTAAATTAAAAGCTGCGTTTAGGCTCAAAGTGACAAAAACGGCACATTCTTCAATATTATGTTTGACATATTGTACCTTTATATAGATACTTCATAAATATGGATTACACAACATTAATACCCCCAGCAATCGCTTTGTCAGTTTTGATTTTCTCAGATGATCGAGATTGGGAAATTGAATTAAACGGATTTTATTTTGTCCTAAATGTAATTAGTTGGGCAGTCGTTGGTGTTGCTTTTGCTGTAGGTTTAAAAATTGATCTCTGGAATCATTTATTAAATTTATTTGTTTTAACTTTTATCACACTGACTCTTTCTGCAAAAAGCAGAAAAATGGCAAACAAATTTTTCGATCTAAAACTAGAGGCTACTGCAAATAAAACCGATGCAGAAAAAAATATAGAAGGTTTCTTTGAAAAAGTTGGTGATAAGATTTCAATTAAATTCATTTTCCCTATCCTTTTAATAGTATTTTTTGTTGTAGCAAAAGATTTTATCTCAACAAATATATTCTGGATGGTTACTTTCTCATCACAAACATTCATAATAATCTTCTATACCGCTTTCATCTACTCCCTCAACATATCTAAACTTCAAAAAGTTAATGTTTACTTTATCAATCCATCGATTAGAACACTTAAAAATGTAACTCTCTTAAAAGTAAATTCTGATAATATAAAACTAAGGGATGGTGAAAAGTTAATTATTTTAAACAAGAGCATTGTGTTGAAAATAGAAAGCGTGATTATGCCAAAGACTGTACCAAAAGAAGAAAATATAGCCAAAAAACTTGATTTGTTAAAATAAACAATGAAAGATATCATATCTATTGAACGATACCGAGCAATAACGAGAGATCAGATCAGTTCCGATGCAAAAATCAAGGAGCGTCTTCAATATCTTGAAGCCTTTTGCCGAAACATAATCAAGATTGAGTTAGAAAAGGTAAAGACAAAATAGCGCTAAATCAAAGAAAGTAAATGTTTTATCTCTTTATCTGTTGTTTCCAAATCCCCCACTGCCTGATACCAATTAAAAGTTCGAAAAGCAGCCCGCCACGCGAGCAGATAAAAGTTTAAGCACCCCGAAAGGGTGCTTTTACTTTTACTGCTCCGGAGAGTAAGCAAAAGTATTTGCTTACGTGTAGGGATCGAAGCCCCATTGAGTATATTTTATGAATTCTGATGAGATAAAATATCCAATGGGGATACTGTCCATGTAATGGAAGATTCCCTACCTCCGGAGCAGATAAAAGTTTAAGCACCCCGAAAGGGTGCTTTTACTTTTACTGCTCCGGAGAGTAAGCAAAAGTA
>JAPLZG010000100.1:0-7856 GCA_026395155.1 Candidatus Tayloriibacteriota bacterium
ATCATTATTATATCTGGGTCTTGTCTAAGTGATGCACGAAGCCCAGAAATAAAAGTATATCCCTTATTTTCTTCAACTTGTGTTTGAACAATACCTGGCAAATGATATTCAATAGGATCTTCAATTGTAATTATCTTTGTTTCTGGGGAATGAATTTTCTTCATGAAAGCATAGAGTGTCGTTGTCTTACCAGATCCAGTAGGACCAGTAATAAGGAGCATTCCGTTTGGTTTTTTGATTTCTTCCAGCAACATATTTAATGTCTTTTCTTCTATACCTAATTCTTCAAGTGGAACAGAAATTGATTTTGGATTGAGAAGTCTCATAACAATAGATTCATTATAAGCACCTGGTAAAACTGATGTTCTTATTTCGATTTCGCTTCCTTTTACTTTAATACTAAAACGGCCGTCTTGAGATTCTGCTTTAATGTTTAATTTTAATCCTGAAAGAAGCTTGATTCTTGAAAGAAGAAGTGAATAAGTATTTATGTCAAAAGTGTATGTATCAATAAGTACGCCATCAATCCTAAATCTCATCCTAACTGTTTCTTCTTCTGCCTCGAGGTGAACATCTGATGCTCCAAGCTCAAGCGCTCCAGCCATCATTATTTCCAATATTTTTGAAATTCTGTAAGTTTGTTTGACGCCCATCAAATCGTCTGTAAGTATTTTTATATCATTTATTGTTTTTACTTTTGACATAAGGACAACAACTTGATCTCCAGAAATATCGAATGTGCCTATTGTGCTTTCTGATGCGTAGGATAAATCTTTGTATAATTTCCATGCCTTTTCTAGACTTTTTCTTGAAACCATATGGACGACAGGGAAGTATCCATCTTTAGAAAGCCTGTTTACTACAGAAATAGTTTTCTCGTTGTTTGGGGAAATTATAGCTACTTGTATTTTTTTACCTACCATATCGAAGACAGCTAGATTTGCTAATCTTGCTTCTTCTTCATTTATTATTCTTATCGCGTCACTATTTACTGGTAATACTCCCAAGTCTAAATAGTTGTATCCATATTTTCCAGCTAGAATTTTTGCGACATCTTCCTCTTCTTTGATACGCATTTCATCAAGCCGTTTATTTTGTTTTTCTTCATCAAAATCTACCATATAGCAATATAATATCATTTTAATGATTTTAAATCCAAATTTTTTCTTTCGCGGACAACACGCGGACTTCTTTCGCTGACTTGACGCAGATCATACGCTGACTTTAGACGAAAAAACTTGGAGTTTGAAACTCCAAGTTTTTTCGTCTTTGCGAGAAGGTATTCCGACGAAGCAAACCATCCCTTCTGTCATCCCGGCGTAGGCCGGGATCCATCTTTGATTTTCTAAATTTACGTAAGCCTGCCCGCCTTTGGATGGAGGTCGTTTCCGGTTTTATCATCCAATCAATAAATTTTTTCCCTTTTGTCATTCCCCGCGCACCACAAGAGTACTTCCATTTTCTAATCTCTACGAGATCTGTCCACTCATTGGATATTTTGTCTCGTCTTACTCACAAAATATCTCAATGAGTCTTGCGTTGTTGGTTCCTATCCAACAACTCACACTTCGCTCAAGAAAATTAGGTCGAGACGGGAATCCAGTTTTGTTTTAATATGGATCAATATAATCCTATATTCTCGTCTTCACGAGAATGATACAAAGTGATAATATAACGGGATGAAAATAATTAGCAAAAGTGTTGAAGAAACAGGGGAGATAGCGAAGGGTTTTATTGAAAAGATTTCTCTCGGAGTTTCTGAGAAACCCCATTGAACACCTTTCATTTCTTTTCTGTATTTAGGAAAAACAACTTTTACCCAAGCCGTTGCAAAACTTTTGAATATAAATGAATGTGTGACTAGTCCAACGTTTGTAATTCAGAAAAGATATCCAATTTTGAATACAAAATTGGATAAGAATATTGAATATGGAATATCGAATGTAGGTAAAGAAAAAATTAAGAATGATTTAAAAGACCAACATTCAACATTCAACATTCTATATTCATCTTTTATCCACATCGATGCCTATCGTCTTGATTCTGGGAAAGAACTTCTTGCTCTTGATTGGAATAGGGATTTGAATGATTCAAGAAATTTAATTTTTATAGAATGGCCAGAAAGAGTTGCTGATATTTTGCCAGAAAATCATTTGAAAATTAATTTTAAATTTGTTGGGGAGAATGAGAGGGAGATCGAAATATAAAGGCTCGCTCGCCGAGCATTTTAAAAGCACGATAAAAATACCGCCAGTCGCGGTATTTTTTCACTACTCAGCGAATTTTTAGCAAAAAATTCGCCTCCGTAAGGCTTTTAAAACGCTCGGCTTCGCTCGCTTGTGAGCAGAATTGTATCGTGTGCTTATCTTTTTTCTGCCTGCCCCGTGATAAAATTACTATTTTATTTTACGGGGTCATCCCGTTGCACCACAAGGGCACTTCCATTTTCTAAACTCACTATGTTCGTAAGAAAATTAGGTCGAGAACGGGATCCATCTCCAAAATCGGGAAGGACCTCTCTGGTAATTTGGCCTGCCCGCCTTTGGGGGGAGGTCGTTTCCGGTTTTAATATTTAAATACTGGATTTCCGCCTCCGCGGGAATGACAGAAATTAGATTAAGCCCAGCTTAGTCTCAGAGCTATTAACTCACTTTTTCAGAGGGAGGCATCTCCTCCTTAGTTAAGGAGGAGTACCGAGTCTGCGAGGGGAGGTGGTATGTTAGAAATAATGACAAGGATCGTCCTTGTCAAAAATGTAAACACAACCGCCCCGGTTCGCCGACTCACCACCCCGCTTTAACCAAGGCGGGGAATGTGCTGAGGCGAGGTCTGACCTTGCCAAACTTGAACTAGTCTTTCTTTACTTTAAAAACTTTCAACTTTATGGACTTTTTACCCTATAAAGATTTGACTGACGTCCGCCTAAGGCGGACAGAAAAATCTATGATTTTTTATCAGTCAAAGCTTTATTGGGTGAACTAATTTAACTCTTTAAGTCTCTCAATTATCAAACTTATCTCACCATTTCTTTCTGAAACTTTACAGACTGCAACAATACATTTATCAACTACGATTGAGCTTCTGTATTGTGCGTAGGTTTTTGGAAAGACGACTGCCTCAATTGAACCTGTAAAATCTGCGATTTTTATGAAGGCCATCGGGTCATTATTTTTTGTCATTATTTCTCGGACTTCTTCTATAATTCCTCCGACCGGTTTACCTTCATTAACAAAATCTTTAATCGTCTTAACACCTTTTATTTTTGACAATTCAGGATCTACTACTTCCTCAGGTTCTTTTATTTTTTTAATATTGACTGGCTGTTTTTCAAGGACTGCTCTGTATTTATCTAAAGGGTGTCCAGAAATATAAAGTCCGAGTAAATCTTTTTCCCAAAGAAGTTTTTGAGATTGTGTCGCTGGTTCTGCTTTTTCTAAATAGACGTCGCCGTGAGATGTATTTTTTGAATTACTGTCAAAAACTCCAAAAAGAGAATCCTGATCTTTGTTTTTTGTACTAAATTCTTTATTGTATTTTAAAAGATTTTCAGTGTTTGCGAGAAGTTGGCCTCTTTCGCCAAATTCATCTAAAGCACCAGTTTTGACCAGAGCCTCAAGAGATTTTTTATTTAAATTTCTATCAATAATTCTTTCCAAGAAATCAGAGAGTGATTTAAATTTTCCATTTTTCTTTCTATCAGCCGTAATTATTTTCGAAATACCTTCACCAAAGTTTTTAATTGATGTAAGACCAAAACGGATTTTATCTGGCTCACCAGGAGTTTTCACAACAGAAAATGGACTGAAACTTTCATTTATTGATGGGGGAAGTACTGGAATTTTTATTCTATTACATTCAGTGATGAATTCACCAATTTTTTCAACATCTCCCTGATCAGCTGTTAGAACCGCAGACATATAAATAGCAGGAAAGTTTGCTTTCATATAAGCCGTTTGATATGCCACGCGTCCGTAGCTTGCTGCGTGTGAATTGTGAACAATGATGTCATTTGCCACAAAATTATGGTATGGCGGAAGAGTAATATCATAAGTCATTTCTTTGCCAGATTTTTTTATTGAGGAGATTTCTTCCCAATGAATGTTATTGTCATTTTTTGAGATAACAGCTATCTCTTCGTAAGGTTTTAAATTATTAATATCCTTCCATCCATGTTTAGTATAAAAGGGGTGATTATCTGTAGCTTTTATTTTTTTATTATTTATTGTTTTTAGTTCAAATACTTCCTTAATACCATTTTCCATCACCATAGTTATCGGTTTGCTTTCAAGAATAAAACTATCATTCATTGTAGAAATTACCGGTTTTAGGTTTTTTTCGTATATTTCTTTTATTGTAAGTATATTTTTACTTTTTATATCAGCAATTTTTGTATCTCCAACCAAACATTTATTAAATCCATAAGCTGCAAAAGGTTCAATAAGCTTCCATAATGTCTCCGCTTTCTTTTCTGTTATTCCTCCAGCCACGAATCCTTTTAGAAGTTTGTCTTTTTGCTTTTGCATTTCTTCAGGAATTTTTTTACCCATAGCTTTTCTGAGTTTGTCTGCCTCAAGCCACGAATAACCAGCGAGCTTTATAGCTGTAAGCATAACGTCATCTTGATATGTGATAACTCCATAAGATTGATCCAAATATTCTTTCATTCTTGGATCCATATATTTAATTTTTTCTGGATGATGTTTTCTGTCTATGTATTCTGGAATAGATTCTATCGGACCTGGACGATAAAGTGCAACCATAGCGTTGATATCGTGGATGACTGTCGGTTTCAAATCTTTTAAATATTTTGTCATACCTGAGCCGTTGAGTTGGAAAAGTCCTATTGTTTCTCCACGAGCAAGCATTTCAAAAGTCTTTTTATCATCAAGCGGAATTTTTTCTATATCAATATCAAATTTTTCAATAATCTTTACACGATTGACAGCATCAGCAAGAATTGAAAGATTTTTAATTCCAAGAAAATCAAATTTTAAAAGTCCGATACCATCTTCACCGACATCATACATATCATATTGAGTAATAATTTTCCCTTCACCTTTTGGATCATATTGAAGTGGAACATAATTTGTAAGAGCATCTGGTGCTACCACAACTCCAGCCGCATGAACAGAAATATGTCTTGCACAACCTTCTATTTTTTGTGCCATATCAATAATAGTCTTTGTATCTTTATCGCTATCATACATCTGCTTTAATTCTGGGACATCTTCCATCGCCTTTTTTAAGGTCATTGGTTTTCCTTGTGCTCCCATAGGAACAAGCTTTGCAATTTTATCTGCAAGTGGAAGGGGATAACCCATAGCTCGGGCAACGTCTCGACATGAACCACGCGCCATCATTGTTCCGAAAGTTCCTATTTGTGCGACGTTATCTTTTCCATATTTTTGACGGGTATATTCAATAACCTCATCTCTTCTATCATCGGCAAAGTCCATATCAATATCCGGTGCTGAAGGTCTTTCTGGATTTAAAAATCTTTCAAAAGGAAGTTTATATTCAATAGGATCAACCTTAGTGATTCCTGTTACATATGTAGTAAGTGATCCTGCGACAGAACCTCTGATGTTTGTATAAATTCCGTTTTCACGAGCAAATCGAAGAAGGTCATAAACCACAAGAAAATATTGCGAATAACCTTTATCTCGAATAACTTTTAATTCATATTCTAATCTATCAATCGCAATTTTAGAATCACCCAATCCTTTTTCTCTCATCCCTTCATAGGCAATCCTTCGAAGTTCATCATCATGAGAAAGCCCACTTGGAACAATATAATTCGGAAAAATCCATTTACCAAGAGTGATTTCTAAGTTACACATATCTGCAATTTTTTCTGTATTTTCAATTGCTTCTGGTGTGTCTTTAAAATATTCCAAAGCTTTTTCAGTGGATATTAAAGAAAAATCGTCATTAGATTCTCTTTGCTCTCTATCACCAAAATCTGAATGAGAATTGACTTGAACGAGTGTGTCTCTCGCAGCTTTATCTTCTGGATGTAAATAATAAACATCATGTCCAGCGACAAGATTTGTATCAGTTTCTTTTGCAATCTTTATGATTTTTTCTTTGAGTTCAATTTGTCCTTCTATTTCAGGATGATGTGTAATCTCAAGATAAAAATTTTCTTTACCATATATTTTTTTATACCAATCCATCAGACTTTTAGCTTTTTCATTATCTGTAATTTTTAGGGCATAAGAAGTTTCTCCAGAAAA
Organism: Candidatus Tayloriibacteriota bacterium; assembly: GCA_026395155.1. Lineage (GTDB taxonomy): Bacteria > Patescibacteriota > Minisyncoccia > Phycocordibacterales > GWA1-40-21 > Bog-1340. The sequence goes on from JAPLZG010000100.1 coordinate 6,237, forward strand.
ATGTGGCATTATACAAACAAGACCCTCTTTATATCTTTCAATAAGCTCTTTATCAATTCTTGGCTTATAATAAAATCCTTCAAAATAGGAATCTGTGACGAGTTTAATTAAATTTTTATAACCGATATCATTTTTTGCAAGAAGTACCAAACGAGTTCTGCGATTATCAACACCTCCTTGTTTATCATTTCTGGTTCTTGAAGCAACATAAAAATCGACACCGATAATTGGTTTAATTTCATTTTTTTTGCAGGCCTGATAGAAATCAATTGCTCCATACATATTTCCTGCATCTGTAAGAGCAACAGCAGACATTCCAAGATTCTTAACCTCTTTCACAAGATCCTTGATTTGTGGCAAAGCATTTAAAAGACTGTAGTGACTATGGGTATGTAAATGTATAAAGTTTTTCATTTTAAATATTGTATGTAAGCCTGTCCCATAGTGAACCGAATCTGTAAGGTTCTACTATTGGGATGGATAAATTTTGACATAAATAGATTATATCAGAAATTTTAGAGAAATCTTGTGTTTTTTCTGTCATTCCCGCGGAGGCGGGAATCTAGGTATTTATTGTAACATTTTCTGGATTCACACCTCCGCGGGAATGACACAGATTTACGGAAATCTCAAACCGAGCTTTTTTTATGTAAAAATAGTATGATTTTAATAGTGACGAAAAATATTAAATTTATTGTCGGAATAGATGAAGTTGGTAGGGGGCCGCTTGCTGGGCCAGTTGCGGTATGTGCTTTTATAATGCCGATTGATTTTAAGATATCTGGTTTTGGTCCATTGAAAGATTCAAAAAAACTTACGCCTAAAAAAAGAGAAGAGATTTTTTGTAAATTGGAAATTTTAAAAAACTCTCGACAAAGATCGAGTCAGGGAAGCAAAAAAATAGATTATTCAGTTTGTTATGAAAGTGCAAAAAGTATTGATAAAATCGGATTAAGTAAAGCAATAAAAAATTGTATAAAGAAATCATTAAAAAATATTAAAGCCAATCCTAAAAATTGTTTGGTACTTTTGGATGGCGGGTTGAAAGCTCCGGAAGAATTTAAAAATCAAAAGACAATAATAAAGGGGGATGAAAAAGAAAGAGTGATAGCATTTGCTTCTATTGTTGCTAAAGTTTCTAGAGATTCTTTGATGTGCAAGATGTCAAAAAAATATCCGAAATACTGTTTTGAAATTCATAAAGGCTACGGTACAAAAAAACATTGTGAAATTATAAAAAAAGAGGGGATATGCAAGGAACATAGAAAAAGCTTCCTAAGAAACATTAGATAGTTAGAATTAAACAAATTCAATTACGCCATGGCGTAATTGAAGTTGTTTAATGATTATATATTCCGCGATACTTTGTATCGGTCCATTTTTCCTAATCTGTCATTCCCGTGCAGACGGGAATCCAGTTCTAATCTTCTGGATCCCCGCATTCGCGAGGATGACAGACAACGAATATCTTGTGTGCTTTGCACCGAGGTAGTACATTGCATTTTATGTTGACCCAGTAGTAGACCCTGAAGTAGAACAAGTTCACAACAGGGTAAATTTTGTCATTAAAAACCTGAAAAATAATATATTAATCTATGCAAATTTTATACTAACATCCAA
>JAPLZG010000100.1:7906-11964 GCA_026395155.1 Candidatus Tayloriibacteriota bacterium
ATCCAATAAGTCCTTATTATATATGGGTTTTTTGATAAACCTGATGACAAAATTCACTACTGGGTTGACAGAAATCAATAAAGGTGTACAATTATAGGTAGGTAGTATCCAAGTCTTTATGTCCTGTGTAGGACTGATTTGGAATATAAGTTGAATCAAAGGGAGATTGTGTTATGGCCAAGACAAATGGACAGAGTGCCAAGCAGTTTTGTGCGGGTGCCATTTTCAAGAAAATCAATGGGTCATGGTATGTCGTTGGGGTTTCGGTGCTGTCAAAAAATGGCAGACCCGTCCCTTATTGCTGCGAGGTAAAATTCCCGGGCGGGACGGATGAAAACGCTCCGTGGGAAAATCCTCGTCAGACTTTCCTTCGGGAATTTCCTGAGGAGACATGGATTACTCCGACGAAGTATCATGAAGTACACCAAGAGGGTGACGAAAAACATACTCGGTATTTCTTTCTGATTACCGATTATACATGCAAGGGTGATTTCTTCAGGGTTGGTGAAGTCCGAGACAAGGATGAACCAGACGGTCAGAAAATCCGTCTTCGTCTGTGGGAGATTCACGGATTTGCGGAAGCCCTGTTCTATAAGTACAATCGGGCATTTGCGAAGGCAATTGCTGAGATGGCTATGTTGGATCAGGCATTCTGCAATGACAACATGGACATTCTCCGGCGATTTCCTGTCGAGGAGTGAATCCACGTTGAATGATTCAAACAAGACCCAAACAGCACGCGCTGATTGGGTCTTTTCTTTTTTTTGTTTCTCGTATATTTAATTTTTTATTTTAGGTTATTGCATTTTGCATATTTTAGTGTATACTCTTTTCATTATGGTAAATCGAATGAGACATAATAGATCCCAAAGAGGATCTACCAGATCACATCATGCACTTAAGGGCATTGCTCTTACAAAGTGTGCTGATTGTAATTCTGTTGTAATGAGACATCAAGCTTGTTCAAACTGTGGAAAATATAGAGGAAAAGTAATAGTAAACCTTGAAGCAAAACAGTTGAAAGCAAAAAAGAAGTCTGATAAGAAAAGTGAAGCTAAATAAAAGCTTCACTTTTCTTTTTAACAGTTCTTTGATAGACTATTGATAGTAATAGTTAAAATAAAAAAATGTCCAGTAGGCACCTTGCAAGATCAATAGTTCTCCAAACCGCTTTCGAGTGGGATTTTAGAAATTTAAAAAGAGAAGATGCTTTAGAATCACTTTCCAGAAATTCAAAAGAATTTGGTGAAGGTGATTCGGAAGTATCTTTTATGCAAGCTCTTATTAAAGGGATCATCGACAAGAAATCTGATCTAGATAATATTATTGTAAAAGCTGCTCCAGACTGGCCACTTGATAAGATTTCTGTCACAGATAGAAATATTCTACGTCTTGGTTTATATGAACTCCTTTTTTCTGATAGGAAAGAAGTTCCAGCAAAAGTTGCTATAAATGAAGCAATAGAATTAGCTAAAATGTATGGTGGTGAAAAGAGTAGTGGCTTTGTAAATGGAGTTTTGGGAACAGTTTATAAAGAGCTTGGAGAGCCGGGCAAAGAAGAAAAATCAAAAAAGAACAATATAAATATTCCTTTTGACAAGATGCCAATAAAAAGATTGGCTGGTGCTGTAGTTTATACAGAAAGTGGTGGAGATATTTATTTTGCTTTTGTTCATGATGTTTTTGGTAGATGGACTTTATCAAAGGGTAAAATTGAGGAAGGAGAAGATGCCAGAGAGGGTGCCGTTCGTGAACTTAAAGAAGAGCTTGGTATTGATATTAAAATCGAAGATGAACTTCAAAATAATGAATATGTTGCAAATCATCCCGAAGAAGGAAAGATAAGAAAACAGGTTACATATTTTCTTGCTAGTGCTCCGATGAATGATTTGAAACTCGGAGATAGTGGTGGACTTGATGATGCAAAATGGTTTAAACTTCAAGATATCCAGACTCTAAATTTTTATAATGATATTTTGCCGATTATTACAAAAGCGATTACTTTGATAGGAAGTAAGGTGAGCAAATAAAAATAATAGTATTTTAAAATTTAAAGAGTATATATGACAATTCCAGACTTCACAAAATTCGAAAAGGCGATAGGAATAGAATTTAAAAACAAAGAGCTTTTAAAGCAGGCTTTTACTCATAGATCATATTTAAATGAGCATAGAAATACTGAGCTTGTTCATAATGAGAGATTGGAGTTTTTGGGTGATGCCGTCCTTGAGCTTATTGTTACAGAATACCTTTATGGTAAATTTTTAGATCAAACAGAAGGAGATCTTACATCTTATCGTTCTGCACTTGTAAAGGCGGAAACACTTTCAGAAGAGGCTTTGAAAATTGGAATGAATGATTATCTCTTACTTTCAAAAGGAGAAGCAAAAGATACTGGGAGGGCAAGACAAATTATTCTTGCAAATACCATTGAGGCGCTTATTGGAGCAATTTTCCTTGATCAAGGTTATGAAGGTGCAAAGTATTTTATATCAAAATATATTTTTCATCTTATAGACGCAATCGTAGAAAATAAAACTTGGATAGATGCTAAAAGTAAATTTCAAGAAATGGCACAAGAAAATGAAGGGACTACACCTCTTTACAAAACAACTAAAGAAGAAGGTCCGGATCATGATAAGAAATTTACTATCGCAGTGTATATTGGTAAAGAATTGATTGCTGAGGGAGATGGTAAATCAAAACAAGAAGCTGAACAAATGGCAGCAAATAAGGCACTCGAGGCTAAAGGTTGGTAAAAAATAAAATGGATCCCGTTAGAGATGAAAACGGAAACGGATTGCAAATATGATAATATTAAACATTATACGTAATTAACAAAATATGATAGCGGGTGCCAGTTGGACCGGCATTTCCTATTTCTAACGGGATGGAAGGATTTGGAGAAAAAAAAGAAAAATTATTTTCAGATGAACAGCGAGAAAAAGTTGATGAACTTTTGAATATTATAAAACCAATTTTTGATTCCTTTCTTGCTCCTGATGCGGACTCTGATCAGTCGTTTGAAATATTAAGCCAAATAGATGAATTTGCTGTAAAGATTAAACAACAGGGTTTAAATCCAAAGGATTATTTTCTTTGGAACTTGCTTTCACCAGATGGCTTATCCACAGAATTTAATTCTCCATATTTTGATACAGAGGATAAACAAATAGAAAGATTTATAAGAAGTTTAAAGGTTGATATAGAAGAAAAAGAAGCAGCTGCTTGAGAAAAGAATATTGAATACTTGCCCGACTAAAATTCATTCTGATGAAATTTGGTGGGTTGAATTATGAATATTGGGTGGGGGTTCAAAAAGGGGTATAATCTTAATGTAGTAATAATATAAAACTAATTTATGAAAGACACAGCAGATTTTTTTGGACCAGATAATATTTTTGATAATAGTATCCCTGAATCAGAAAAGAGAGAGACTATGTTTTGGAATAGAATAGCAGAAAGTATTAATGGTTCTATGAGAGGTTCATGGGATGGAGCTTTAGAGGAGCTTGTAGTTCACGGTCAAACTTTTAATAACGGTAAGGAGGGTGGAGAGAAACTTTTTCTAAAACCAGATCTTGATGGGCGTGCTTCTATTTTTCTTTTGGAAGAGGCCGGTGTTAAATATAAGAAATTAACTTTTGTTCCAAAAGGTGAAAGTGTTACTGGTAGTATAAATATAGATACTGGAGAAAGAGAGGGATTTGTTATTGAAGATGATTACACTGTATTTTTTGATCATCATGGAGAGAGAAAAGGTAGACTGACATCTTCAACAGAAATTGTATACAACAAATTAGTAGAGATGGGCTTTCTTAAAAAAGAAAAATGGATTGATGATTTGGTTGATTTTGTTACCGGTATAGACAACTTGGACTATCCTATAAGTGATGAAGAGAGAAGAAGTTGTAATAGAAGTGATAATGGTTATTTTAAAAATGAATGGTGGAGGTCTCTTTATGGACTTGCTGATAAACTACCTTTTGAAGAAATTGTTAAAGCAATAAAAGCTGGTGTAAAACCGGATGAACCTTTTGATGGTGATTATGCAAAAG
>JAPLZG010000072.1:0-1107 GCA_026395155.1 Candidatus Tayloriibacteriota bacterium
AGAGTATTTAATCTTTTACAATACCAAAAGAGTCCACTGTGCTTTCAAGAACAAACTCACTCCATTTGCTGTTCTAAACAAGTCGGAGTACTATGTATCTAAATTATCAGTAGAGTGCAAAAATAGGTGGACTTATTCATTATCTTGACTTTATTTGTGTTTATGCTATACTACTTATTAAGGGAAGTGAGATCCTGTGGCTTGCTCCCTCGTCGACCGCCTATCGCGGAATCGACAAACCACGGGTATGTGGCGAAGAGACGTCGCAGAATAAGGGGCCTGCGCAAACTCTCTTGCAGGCTCCTTTTTTATTTTTAAATTTCTTTTCCTATATTCAACCCGCCAAATTTTATCCGGATGAATTTTAGTTGGGCAGGCATTCTATATTCATCTTCCTAATGTCTATTCTGCAAAGCACTTTTTATCGTCTCCGCATCAGAATATTCCAATTCCGTCCCTGTAGAAAGTCCACGGCCAAATTCGCTGATTTTAATATTATATTTTGAAACAAGAGGTAAGAGGTGACTTTTAATAAGTTCGCCTGTATATTCTCCTTCAGAATTTGCATCAAGGGCAAGAATAATTTCTTTCAAACTACCAGTTTTACCAAATTTATCTATCAAATTATAAAGTTCCGTTAGACGAATTCTCATCTCAGGATTTTTATCAAGTATCGGGACAAGCCCTCCAAGTATAAAATATTTTCCGTTGAACGAATGACTTTTTTCTATATTTTCAAAATCAATATCACGACCAACAACCATAAGAACACTTTGATCTCTTGAAGTATCGGAACAAATATTACAAGTCTTTATGATTTCGTTTCCGTTTTTTCCTGACTGTGTAGATAAAACAAAATATCTTTTACAATCCGCGCACATTTCTATTTCATCACGAAGTTCTTTAATTTCTTTTTTTAATTCTTCAATATATCCACCACTCCTCGTAATCAAAAAATACACAAACCTTTTGGCTTGTTTAGGACCAATCCCTGGAAATTCTGCAAAAAGTTTTGTAAGGCGTTCGATTGAGTTCATGTATTTTAAATTCTAGCATTTTTTCTTATTTTTGCACCTTTCCCTCTGTCATTCCCGTGAAGACGGGAAT
>JAPLZG010000072.1:1223-4098 GCA_026395155.1 Candidatus Tayloriibacteriota bacterium
AATGATTTAAATCGTAGAATATATGAACACAAAAACAATCTAGTAGAAGGTTTTGCGAATAAATACAATGTAAAGACACTTGTTTACTATGAATCAACAAATAGTATTGAAAGTGCTATAACCAGAGAAAAACAATTTAAGAAATGGAATAGAAAATGGAAGTTAAAGTTAATTGAAGAAAAGAATCCTATGTGGCTAGATTTGAGTGTAGATTTATAGAACTGGATTCCCGTCTTCACGGGAATGACAAAAGAGGCAGGCAGAAGGATGAAAGAAAAAAGAGTAGATGGTTTGCTTCGTCGCGGGCTTCTCGCAAAGACGGAAGAAAATAATTATTACCCCGCGACATTAAAATCTCCAAAATCAGCCTTATCAATAGACAAGAAAGAAGATTTATCTTGATCAAAGAATAATTCGATTTTACCAGTTGGACCATTTCTGTGTTTTTCGATCAATATTTCTGCATTCTGTTTTTTACCACCACCATCATCATTCATTTCTCTGTGAATAAACATAACAACATCCGCGTCTTGTTCAATAGAACCAGAATCTCTCAAGTCTGAAAGTCTTGGTCTTCCACCTCTTTGTTCGACAGCTCTTGAAAGCTGAGAAAGAGCAATAACAGGAACATCAAACTCTTTCGCAAGTTGTTTAAGTGACCTTGAAATTTCTGTAATCTGTTGGACCAAATTATCATTACCTTTAGTTTGAACTGGCGCCATAAGTTGTAAATAATCTATAACAACAAGCCCAAGCCCTTTATCGTGTTTGAGTCTTCTTACTACGGAACGAATTTTTAAAATATTATTCGCTGCTTGATCATCAATATAAATCGGTGCTTTTGAAAGTGGTTCAAGACAAGAACGGATTTTATCAAATTCACTATCTAGAGTGAGCTTTCCTGTACGGAGTTTCCAAGCATCAACACGAGATTCTGCTGCAAGCATTCTGTCTACCAATTGTTGTGTGGACATTTCAAGAGAAAAAACTGCAGTTGGAATATTATGTCTAATTGCAGCATTTCTAATAATATCAAGAGCAAGAGAAGTTTTTCCCATAGAAGGTCTAGCAGCAAGAATAATAAGATCTGAATTTTGAAAACCAGAAAGTTTTGCATCTAAATCTTTGAAACCTGTCGGCACACCTCGAAGCTCACCTTGTGTTTTGTGAAGTCTATCGAGTCTATCCATTGCTTCACCTAAAACATCTTTCATCTCAACAAAATTTCCAGAAGTTTTTGTACTTGTAACTTCAAAAATCTTTTTCTCAGCCTTATCCAAAAGCTCAGCAATTTCGTGTGATTCATCATAACTTAAATTTGCAATATGTTCTGATGCCTCTATCAAACGTCTTGTTGTATGTTTCTTTTGAACGATTTCTGCATAATGTTCTGCATTCGAAGCAGAAGGAACAGTATTTACAAGTTCAGTGAGATAAGTCATTCCGCCAATTCTATCAATCTCATTTTTTTCTTTTAAATGCGAAGAAATTGTAAGTAAATCGATCGGCTCTCTTCTTGAATATAAATCCATCATCGCAGAAAAAATTACTCTATGTTTATCTGCATAAAAAGCTTCTGATCTAAGAATATCCATAATTTCTGGAAGTGCTTCAGGACGTAACATAATAGAACCGAGAAGAGCTCTCTCGGATTCAATATTTTGCGGAGGAATTCTGACATTCATTTTTCTTATTTCATTTGCCATACAGACATTCTATCAATCCAAAAAATTATCCGCAATCTTTTAAAAGGGTATAAAGTGTGTTTAATGTGTGGAGAATTACCCCAACACCAAAATCATACGGACTCATGCTTGGGAAAACCCCGTAAAAAGAATGTAGAATATCGAATATTGAATAGGATAATAAAAACAAGATAAAATAAACTCCGATACAACTCTGCTCAATAGCGAGCGAGATTTCACCTTTTGGGAAACTTGCGAGGCTGACTGAGCCGAGCACGAGGAATTTTTTAGCAAAAAAATATCCGTGTTTCCAAAAGGTGAAATTGAGCGAGCCTCTATTCGTCCACGCCCTCGTCCTGGGATGGTGGGGTTTTAATAAAATACGTGCCCCGTAAGACTTTTCAAATTAGTTAATATATAAATAATTAAACCCTAACATAAAAAACTATAGAAAAAGATAGTAACTATTCCGAAAAGTCTTACCGGGGTAGTCGCCATTACTCCTTATTTTCCAAGAAAAAAGACCCGCGCATTCCACCCATAAGATAGAATTAAAACGCGGGTTGTCGAGATTTGAACTTATTGTCATAGTTCACTCGTTTCTCTTTTGTCATTTACTTGCTGCGGATTTCAAGGACATTCGTCCCGAGCGATTCCCACCACTCTATGGCTCCACCTATTGTTAGACCTACTTTAAGTCTGTCTGATAGGGCATACCAATCTGGCCATTCCTTGTCATATGGATTGGGAACACGTTTAACTTCGTAGTCACCTGGCGATAATATGTGTCCCTTTTGCTTTGCACTAGCAAAAGGCAATACACCGTCAAAAACCCGAAGTGACACATTCAGTCTTATAATCGCAGTCATTTTTACCTCCTCTCTATGACCATTTTTTACTTGAGACTTTATAGGAGAACTTCTACTATAATTTTATAATATTAACAGAAGGTGTCAACTAGTTATATTTTTACAATTTCCTGACCTTCAGGTGTATCTTTTACTTCAAAACCAAGGGATTTTATTTTATCTCGAAGCTCATCGGACTTTTTCCAGTCTTTATTTGCTCTAGCTGTTTTTCTTTCGTCAACTAGCGTATTTATTTCTGAAGGAATTAAAGTTAATTTCACTTCACCACCTTTAATTTCAAATTTACCGGTTTCAGTAATCATCACATAATGGCGAGGTCTT
>JAPLZG010000016.1 GCA_026395155.1 Candidatus Tayloriibacteriota bacterium
ACTTACCAAATGATCATCGTTCATATCTATAGTCATATATTGATATGATACAGATGATTCAACGTTTGGGGAGTCCTATTTGGGCTCCTTTTACGTTGGAATCGAATCTCATTTGGGTGTAATTGTGCGTTGGACAAGACTGTCTCTTATCTTTTTTTAAAAAATCTGTTAGAATCTAATCTTAAGGTTTATGTCAGAAGATAATAAAAAAACAAAAGAAAAAGTTGTTTTAACAAAGAGTAAATTAGCCGAAAGGGAAGAAGAAATATTAAAAGGTTGGCAAGATAACAATATTTTCCAAAAAACTCTTTTAAAAGATTCACCAAAAGGAGAATTTGTGTTTTTTGATGGTCCACCATTTGCTACGGGTCTTCCACACTTTGGGCATATTCTTGCTGGAACAATGAAGGATTATATTGGTAGATATAAAACTATGTGCGGATATCATGTTCCTAGAAAATGGGGTTGGGACTGTCATGGGCTTCCGGTAGAAAATATCGTTGAGAAGGAGCTCGGTTTTAAATCAAAAAAAGATATTGAGGATTTTGGTTTAGAAAAATTTAACGATATTGCAAGAAGTAAAGTTTTTACTTATGTTGATGATTGGAAAAAGATTGTTCCTAGGATGGGTAGATTTATTGATATGGAGAATGATTATAAGACTTTGAATCCATCTTATATGGAATCCGTTTGGAATGTTTTTAGTGAACTAAATAAAAAAGGATTGGTATATGAGGATTTCAAATCGATGCACCTTTGTCCTCATTGTGGGACAACCCTTTCAAATTTTGAAGTCAGTCAGGGTTATAAAGATATTACAGATATTTCGGTGACGGTTGAATTTGAGCTTGTAGATGAACTCCCTAATATTTCAGACGGGCAAGCAAAAACTTTTATTCTTGCTTGGACGACAACCCCGTGGACGCTTCCTGGAAATGTTGCACTTGCTGTTGGTAATGATATTGAATATGTAAAGATAGAAAAAGAAGATGAAGGTGGGGCTGGGATTGTCCGTTTTATTCTTGCTAAAGAAAGGCTAGAGAAAGTGTTTGCTAATTCGACATATAAAATAATTGAGACCTTTAATGGCAATGCACTTGTCGGATTAAAATATAAACCACTTTTTAATTATTATGATAATGAAAAGCTAAAGAATAGAGAGAATGGATTTAAGATTTATGGAGCAGATTTTGTGACGACAGAAGATGGAACGGGGATCGTTCATATTGCTCCAGCTTTTGGTGAGGACGATATGAATTTGGGTAGAAAAGAAAAACTTCCTTTTATTCAACATGTCGGATTAGACGGCAGATTTAAAAATGAAGTTATAGAATTTGCTGGTAAAAAAGTTAAGCCGATTGAAAATTCACAAGAGGCTGATATTGAAGTCATAAAATTTTTGGCAGGAAAAGGAACACTTTTTTCAAAGGAAAAATTTATTCACTCGTATCCTCATTGTTGGAGATGTAATACTCCGCTTTTAAATTATGCTACAACATCTTGGTTTGTTGAGGTTACAAAGATTAAAGATAAACTCGTAGAAGAAAATAAGAGGGTAGATTTGGTAAGTGGCTTGAAGGAGCTCGTGACTGGTCTATTTCACGTAGCAGATTTTGGGGATGCCCTCTGCCTGTATGGAAATGTAAAAAATGCGAAGTGAAACAGCTTTTTGGTTCGATTGATGAAATAAAAGAAAAAACAGATAGAGGTAATAATTTTTTTGTTGTAAGACATGGTGAAGCAGAGAGTAACGTATTAGGAATAATTAGTTCAAATCCAAACACAGAGCATCATCTTACTGCGGAAGGTAGAAAACAGGCTTTGGAAGCATCAGGAAAAATTAATAAAGAAAAAGTTGATATTATTTATTGTTCTCCTTTTTTGAGGACGAGGGAAACTGCAGAAATTATTGCGGAGAAAATAGGTTATCCAAAAGAAAAAATAGTTTTTGACGACCGACTCCATGAAATTTATGTTGGTGCTCTTGATGGCAGACCGGATCCAGAATATCAAGCATTTTTCAAAGATAGAAGTGAAAAGTTTTATAAAGCACCAGAGGGTGGAGAAAATTATACTGTTGTAAAAAACAGGATGACAAATTTTATTTATGATATAAATGAAAAAAATAAAGGTAAAAATATTTTGATCGTTTCTCACAATACCCCAATTTGGCTTATGTTTGGCGGAGCTTTTGGAATGACTCCAACTGAAATTATGGCTATGAGGGAAGCTGGAAAGCCATTTATATACAATTCTGAAATCAAAGAATTAAAATTTGCACCAATTCCTCACAATAGAAATTATGAACTTGATTTACATAGACCATTTATAGATGAGCTTGTTTTGGAGTGTGCTTGTGGTGATAAAATGCATAGAATATCAGAAGTTTGTGATTGCTGGTTTGAATCTGGGTCAATGCCTTACGGACAGTCTCATTATCCCTTTGAAAATCTAGATAAATTTAACCCAAAAAATAATAAAAATTTTCCAGCA
>JAPLZG010000124.1 GCA_026395155.1 Candidatus Tayloriibacteriota bacterium
AGGTGCTCTTGAAGGAATGACACTTCCTGTAAAGCTTGCAGATTGTCAGAGTAAAGATGCTTCAGAATCAGAATTATTTATTGTTGAGGGAGATTCTGCGGGAGGTACAGCAAAGATGGGACGAGACAGAAAAACTCAAGCAATTTTGCCACTCAGAGGAAAAATTTTAAACATTGAAAGAGCAAGGCTTGATAGAATGTTAGATTCAGAGCAAATAAAAAATCTTGTGATTGCTCTTGGAACTGCGATAGGTGATACTTTTGATATTACAAATTTGAGATATCATAAAATTATAATTGCAACAGATGCTGATGTCGATGGTGCGCACATCAGGACTCTTCTTTTAACTTTGTTTTATAGATATTTCAGACCACTTATCGATGGAGGATATATTTGTATAGCTCAACCACCGCTTTATAAAGTTAAAGTTGGAAAGGAAATATATTATTTTTATTCTGAAGAAGAAAAAACTGATTTCTTTAAGAAATCAAAAATTCCAGAATCTGATATGGCAGAAGTTGAGTCAATAGAGTCTGAAATAGAAAATGTTGAAGTTGAAAAAGGAAAAAGTCCGAAAGTTTCAGTACAAAGATATAAAGGTCTTGGAGAAATGAATTCCGAAGAGCTTTGGGAAACGACAATGGATCCAACGAAGAGAATGATGAAGAGAGTAAATATAGAAGATGCACAAGATGCTGATTATGTATTTGATATGCTTATGGGTACAGATGTTCCGGCAAGAAAAGCATTTATTCAATCTAATGCGAAGTTGGCGAATCTAGATATCTAATATTCACCCACAAAAAATCACTTCTTCTCGGAAGTGATTTTTTGTGGTGTGTGAATATTAGACCCCGTAATAATTTTACCGTTATTGATAAAGAAAAACTTTAATTAATTTAGACTTAACTTTGAAAATATAAAATGCGAGGGCGAATAGCCCATACCTCTGCTTTCCTAAGTATTTTATTGTTGTTCTTTTTGTAAAATTATTGTGGGGTTAAGGCTCTCTCGTTTTCTCTTTTTAAAACCGCGCATAAAAGTCTGTTGACTTTTTGCTATTCTCGCGCCGTCGCGCTGCTAAATGGTTTTAAAAAGGGAAAACTCGCTCGCCCAATAAAGCTTTGACTGACGTCCCCCACCAGTGTGCTGGTTGTGGGACCGAAAAATCTATGATTTTTCATCAGTCAAAGATTTATAGGGCTCGCTATTGAGCAGAATTGTATAGTGAGGTTATCTTTTTTCTCTGTCATCCTCGCGAATGCGGGGATCCAGTTCTAATTTTCCTGGATTCCCGTCTACACGGGAATGACAGACGGCGATGGATTGCCACCCGCCTGAATGTAGTCGGGCAGGCGCTACGCTCGGTTGACGGAGGTCGCATCTTTCTGTCTTTGCGAGGATGTAATCATCCGTGGCAAACCATGTATTAATTAATAGCAGAATCTTTAAAGGACCTCCTAAAGGTGGGGTTTTTGCTCCCAAAGGTAGACAATAAAAAGAAGCGCGCCCTACGGGCGCGCTTCCTTTCTGTTTTTATTTCCTAAAAGCTATCAGCTAATAGCTGACACCTATCTTAGTACACATACACACTACATTCTTTTGTAATACTTTGTCCTTGAGAAGTTATTGTTACTCTTGCTGTTTTTGGTCCTGAATAATAATATGTTTTATTAACAGAGTTCATATTAGATGAAAGTTCATCTGTTCCTGTCCAAGAATATGTGAAATAACCATTACCACCGGTTGCTGTTGCATACCATGTAATTGTATTTCCTGAATAAGTTGATGATACATTTGCATAACATGAACCTTGCATATTTACCCAAGTATAAAGTGTCCCATACGGTAAAACTGGGTTTGGATTATACGCTGTGGCATAATTGTAATTATTATAAGAATATGATGAACTATCAATTTTGACTGGAACAACTAATGCATTATTATTTTCTGAAATCTCGTCAATTTCATTAAGTGGATCTGCTGTTATATAAGCTGTATTGATACCTTGAGTTATTGGATTGTCAAAACTTGCAACATATTCGATTTTATCTCCTGGTCTTAGGGATATTTGTCTAACTGAATCATAATATGGCAATGTTCTTGATGGCAAATTTAATCTAACCATAAAAGTACCGGATACATTTGTTCCAATATTTACAATTTCAAATTTTATACCAGCAGTATCATTAAAACCAGAATAATTTGTTTGATAGAACTGATTTGTCGTTTTATTGACTACCCCTGTTCCAATAAGTTTAATTGCTAAATCTGATTTACCATAATATTGAGGAACTACTTTTTGAACAACTGTTTTTGTAACTGTAGTCGTAGCAACAACAGCTGGAGTCTGCTCTTCTATTTTTTGATTTGGAACAAAAATAGAATTAAGTGTAGAAGCAAAGTATGATGAGCCATTTGTTATAAAAGCGGGAACCAATTTAAATAGAGAAAAGACTACCAATATAAGAACAATGACAATAACAGCTGATGTTAGAGCCGTTGGTAGGGAATCCTTTATTTTCATCCAAGTTGTTTTGTTTTCCATATTATTTCTTTGCCTCGCCATAGTGTAATCACGTTGGCGGGACGATTAAATTACTAATATGGGTATTATACAGCAGTTGACTTTTAATGTCAAGTCGTTTATTATTCTACCTATGGATTTAGATAAAAACAAAAAAATACATGGGAAATGGTTTGCTGATAAAAAGAAGCTATTATTTGGCCTTGATTTTATTTTAGTATTAATTATTACGTTCTCAACACTGTATCTTTTCGACTTAGTTCCTGAAGAATTTAAAAATGTTATTGGAAGATATCCTGATAGTAAAGTTAAAGAAGTAAAAGGACAGGGTGAAATACCACTTTCAATAAAAATACCTTCTATTGGAATTAATTCCCAAATATATAATCCTACAAGTACTGATGTAAATATACTTGATAGCTATTTATTAAAGGGAGCAGTACATTATCCCGGTTCTGCACTTTTGGGAACAATTGGAAATGTTTTTTTGTTTGGTCATAGTACTGGTTATAAAATAGTAAATAATCAGGCGTATAAAACTTTTAATGGTTTGAAGAATTTAAAGGCGGGGGATTTGATTTCTGTTTTTTCTGATAAGAATGAATATATTTACAAGGTTTTGAATGTAAAACTTGAAGGAGCAGATGAAACTCTTGTAAAATTTGGTTCGACTGGTAAAAAACTTACACTTTCTACTTGTAATACATTCGGAGCTAAATCTGAGAGGTATGTAGTAGAAGCAGAGCAGGTTAATTTTAAACCTATCGCTAAATAAGGCTTAAAATATAGTCTTTTTGTAGATATTGTAAAAGAAATGCATTTAACATTGACTTTTCATACCTTTTGGTATATAATTCTAGGTAGATTACTAAAGGTCAGTTTAAAGGAAACTAGCCAGGATATTTAAAAGCTATTGTCTCAGCCATGATTTAAATAAAGTATTTTCTTATTGTAGATAATATTTTAACTTTAGATTTTTAATATTCGTAATTTAATTATAAATAATACGTCATCATTAAAAGCATATTAATAATTTATTAGTTTAAGAAAAAAAAGATATGAAAAATTATATAAACACAATTAAATATTTGATACTCGCATCTTTTGCTTCATTAGTATTTTTTGCTTTTTCACAAAATACTTTTGCATCAGAAGATTCACTCTCAATTTCTTGTTCTGGAAATCCAGCAAGTATTACTGTTGGAAGTTCTGTTAACTGGACATCAAATGTTTCCGGAGGGACTGGATCATATAGATATTCTTGGAGAGGTACAGATGGACTTACAGGTTCAGTTTCTACTAAGACAAAAACATATTCTTCAGCTGGAATTAAGACAGCAATACTTACTGTAAGTTCTGGTAATTATAATTGTTTAAGATGTCTTCAAACAGCAACAACTAGTTGTTCTATAAATGTTGTAGATGTTCCACCACCTCCACCACCACAGGCTCTTGTTGTATCTTGTTCTGCAAATCCTGCAAGCGTTCTTGTAGGTGGTTCATTAAATTGGACATCAAATGTTTCTGGAGGAACAGGGACATATACTCGTTCTTGGACAGGTACAGATGGACTTTCTGGTTCAGCTTCTACTGTGTCAAAAACATATTCTTCAGCTGGAACAAAGAATGCGACAATTTCTGTAACTTCAGGAAGTCAAACAACAATTGCAAATTGTTCTGCTAATGTAACAACTGTCCCTCCACCTCCATCACAAGGACTTGTTGTATCTTGTTATCCAAATGCTGGAAGTGTGCTCGTTGGTTCACAAATAGGTTGGTTATCAAATGTTTCTGGAGGAAATGGAGTTTATACATATTCTTGGACAGGAACAGATAGTCTTTCAGGATCTTCAAATTCAGTACAGAAAACTTATTCATCAACTGGGATTAAAACAGCATCTCTTACAGTAAGTTCAAATGGTCAAAGTGCTACAGCTGATTGTGTTGGTAGTGTAAATGTCTACCAAAACCAAGTTCAAAATACACCAGACTATAATAACTATAATTACAATTATAATTACAATACTAATGCTGGGAATTGTTCGACATTAGATATGTCTGGATGTGTTCCACAAAGTAATTATAATTATGACAGTTCATATTATTCTGGAAATTACTACAATAATTATAGCCAACTTAATGGATCATGTTCTGCTGGTGTAAGTAATACAGTTGTTGGTGGAACTGTAAGTTGGACAGC
>JAPLZG010000105.1 GCA_026395155.1 Candidatus Tayloriibacteriota bacterium
AATTAAATTTGACGAGGAAGGTCCTTGTCAGACTAAAAAAAGCTAAAATAGCGTGAATTTGGTCAAAAAGTGACCCAAATTCACGCTAAACCAAGCCGTCAACGTCGTATGTTGACGGGTATATTTTTTTTGAAAGAATGGGAGGGAGTAGTTTTAAAAAGGTCCCTGACACCTTTTCTGCCATCAAAATATTGACAATCAATCATTATTGAATTAGTGTTTGATTATCGAGATGTATATTGCATCTTGAAATCACCAATAAGGAGAATGTGTCATGGCCGATCTACTAAAACTGGCTAGCACGTTCAAAGCGTGGCGGATGAAGATCAGTGTTGAGCTGGACACTGATTATGTTGAAGTAATGGATCGTTGCAAAAAAATGGGTTTGAACCCAGATACAAGCGAGCTGATTATATTGATAAATTTATTGAAGTTATAAATTGGTCCGTGGTGGAAAAACGCTAGTCACTATTAATTTTTTACAAAAAAGAAATCATTTTTTCAATCACATTTAATTAAATAACATGTCCGAATTTTATAAATCAAACAGAACAAGAAATTTGTATGATCCTGAGAGTCCAACACTTACCTTTTAATATGACCTCAGTCATTCGCCTCTAGAGGCGAATGGTTGAGGAAATAAAAAAATAATAACGACTGCTCTTTAAGGTCAGACATTCTTACGGATTCCCTCCAGAGGCGGGCAGGCAAGGTTTAACCTTTTCCCGCAGGCGGAAATGGAAAAATTTACTGCTCGGTGATATTATATAAATATGAAAACAATTTTAGTCGATGCGGTGAATACTTTTGTGATAGAAAATCAGGGGATTTTTAGAGAGATGCAAAATTTGCTTGATAAGTATCCAAATCGAAAGATTATACTTACTAATGCAAATGACGAACAAATGAAAAAGTTTGGTCTGATTGATTTACCTTATGAGTTATTTACTCTCAAACATAATCCAGACAAAACTAACCCCAAGTATTTTGAAAAGTTTTTAAAAGATTTTAGTTTGGATAGGAATGACGTCTTATATTTTGAACATAATGAAGAAGCAGTAAAGAGTGCTAAATTAGTTGGTATAAATACTTATCATTATAATAAGGACCATAAGGATTTAAATAGTCTAAAAGATTTCCTTGATCAAAATTTATAATAGGCAATTACGGTAGGAAATATAGATTAATATAAACAAAATATATGGAGAATAAAAAAATACAAAATAATATACACCCAACTATTTTTGAAGAAACAGAGGTACGTCGAGTATGGCACAACGAACAGTGGTTTTTTTGTATTGCTGATGTTGTGCAAGTTCTCACTGATTCAAAAGATGCACAAGGATATATAAAAGACATGAGAAGAAGAGACGTGGAGTTATCCACAGGGTGGGGGCAAATTGCCACCCCCCTTTCAGTAGAAACAAAAGGAGGTGTTCAAAAGTTAAATTGCGGAAGTTTAAAAGGTATTTTTCGTATTATTCAATCAATTCCATCACCTAAGGCTGAACCATTCAAACTCTGGCTTGCTCAAGTTGGACAAGAACGTATTGAGGAAATTCAAGATCCTGAACGAGCAATTGTGCGTGCAAAAAAGATATATGAGCAAAAGGGTTACCAAGATGATTGGATAGCAAAAAGAATGCGTGGCATCAATGTGAGAAATACTCTGACAGATGAATGGCAACAACGTGGTGCAAAAGAAGGATATGACTTTGCTATTCTCACGAATGAAATCTACAGAGGTACTTTTGAAATGGATACTAAACAAATTAAAGAATATAAATCTCTAAGTAATCCGGATAATCCTCGAGATCATATGTCAGAGCTTGAGCTTATTCTTACAATGTTAGGAGAAGCAACAACAACAAAAATTACTACAGAAAAAGATTCTCATGGGTTTGAGGCACTGAAAGGCGACGCAAAAATTGGGGGTGAGGTTGCTGGTAGAACGAGAAGAGATATTGAAATTCAAACGGGTAAAAAAGTAATGTTAAAAGAAAATTTTAAAAATCAGAAATTTTTGAAAGGTAAAAATAAAAAATAATTTGTCCCCAATCATATCGTTGAAAGCAACGATATGATAAAAAAAATAGATAAATAAATTATTTTAAAAGTATGAAAAAAGATTTTAAAAAAAGAATAAAACTTACCCAGAAAGATTATGACCGAATGTGGGGTGAAGTCGGTCCATATTCTCAAGTAAACATAAAGGAGCAGATAAGAATTTTGGACGATTCTATTAGTCGGGTTTTTCTTGTGGTTGAGGCGGAAATAAACCCGTTTACTTTTGAGTATGTGAAAAAAGGTCGGGAGCAATTTATAAATGACGAAGCAGTATTGCAATTGCTTGATTATGCTGAATATCGTGGCAAATTTGGATATGTTGTAGGAGCAGGAGAAGTTGAGCTTAGTGATGAAGAATCAAGAAAATTTGCTAAAAAACAAGCAGACGCAACAACTCGGACACTAATCCGAATGCACAAATTTGTGATGGAGGAATTAAAATTAAGAAAAGAAAATAAATTTGGGGTTATAAAGGATGAAGGACCACTTGTTTGGAACGACAAAATGGGCAGTATTGAAGTTGATAGCGAACTTTGGGATAGCGAGACATTGATTGGAGGTCCGGCGGGAATACTGAACAATAAGATGAGATATTATATTGTACTCGCACATTCAAAAAAGTTTACTTTTAAAAGTGCCTCCGCAAGGATTTTTGCAGTAACATTAAAGAAAATATCTACTGATTTTAAAATTGATGTTGAGGAATGTGAAAGTTTTATGGAGTATGCGCTTATGACTGTTTTAATACCTTTTGACATAGCACCCTCAGATTTTATTGATACTGTTATTAATGAAAGTAATAAAGAAAACAATATACCAATTTTTCAAAAAGATTATTTTATGACAAATGTAAAAAGACCAACACCCGAGCAAATCACAACATTTCTCAAACAATTGCCATTGGATAAAGATATTCAGATGAAGGGAAAAGAGGTCAACCACCATTAATTTTTATAAAAGAGGAATTTTTTAATCACAAAGATGAGAGGTTTTGCTCCCAAAGGTAGACAAAAAGAAAAAACCAGCGTACGAATATATTCATACGCTGATTTAAAATGAGTTTATTGGAGAGCGATGTCCGAATACCTCGTCAGTTCAACTGCGAGGCTGAGGACACGCGCTGTGTTCTGAATAGTCGGTGGACTATTCCTATTCCAAAAAAACAGCCGTGGTATTGTGTGTCTAATACCTCGTCAGCTTTGCTGCGAGGATATGACACACAAGCTGTTTTATTCTGTGACGAATTCGGTCAACGATAAGCACGTTGATAGATTGACAAATTGCCTGAAGCCCAAAAAATAATGATCCAGCAAAGTAGTATTTTGTCCAGTCGGGGAAACACTCATTGATACCGATTTTGAAGAGTACCGCAGAGATGAAAAATCTGAGATATATTTTGACAACCATAAAGAACCTCCTTTTTTACTCTAAAAAGATTATAGCTGTATTCTAAATATAGTCAATTTAATTATATGTTATACTTAATTAAATTTATTAGTTATTATAAAAATATGAATATAAAATATTATCGAGGTTTATTTTTTGTATCAGCATTATATGATTTTATTTTAGGAGTGGCCTTTGTTTTTTTCTATCAACCTATTTTTAGTTTATTAAATATGAACGTGCCAGGGAATCCGGCATATTTAACTTTTTGTGCCCTGATGATTGCACTATTTGGCGTATTGCTTTTTATGATCTTTCTAAAGATTGAAGGTAGTAGGAGATTGGTTCTCTATTCTATTGGAGTTAAATTTATTTATATTGGGACGGTCATATATTATTATCTATTAGTTGGTCATGATTATGTGGACTTACCATTTATTATTTTTGCTGGCCTAGATTTTATTTTTGCCTGTCTATTTATTGAGTCATTAAGATTTATTAAGGAATAAAGAATAATATATAAATATCCGCCGAGTGGAAACTCGGCGGACACCCTCTTTATCATTCGCTAAAAATGGCGAATGATTTTGGAATATGAAAAATGATTTGATTTGGAATGAAAAAAACAAAAGAAAAACCGCCTCACGTGAAGCAAGGCGGTTTTCCTTGTTCGCGCGATGGCGGTTACTAGTGGTTATGGTTTTCTTGGAAGAACTTTTCCCTGCTAGCTAAATCGTGATCCACCATATCTTGGCGCTTGTTGTCGAGATAGGTGCTGTATACCTCATATAATTTCCAAGCTTCTCCAACCGAGGTTGTCGCACCGATGATCACTGGTACTTCCATCCACCAGGTGAGAACAAAGGTGCTCGAACTCAGATCATGGTGCTTGAGTAACCGGATTACAGACCAACATTCGTGGACCATTTCTGCAAACATCACAGGGGACCATTTTGCCTCGATAGTGATTTTCATTTCTTTCCCCCTTCATTTGTGGCTTTTAGAGCCGTGTTGACGACGAAGAACCAAACTTCTACCTACCTACAAGTATAGCACCTCTAGTATAAAAAGTCAAGGTGTCGTAATATCTCAATAGCTTGGAATCACCCAAAGGTAAAAATATGGAAATGTCCGCCGAGTTTCCACTCGGCGGACATTTTTGACAGATAGAGTCCTAGAGTATTGCACTTCATTGTTGATAAGTGATAATTGTTTGAAAATTAATACAGAGATATGGTATAATAAAACAAAGGTCGGAACTAATTTTAATTTATTTTAATAAAAATGAAAAAATTAAACACAATTGATTGGATCGCTTTGGTCCTTGTGATTGTTGGTGGATTGAACTGGGGTTTGGTTGCTATGAATTTTAACCTAGTAACTTACTTGGTTGGTTCTTGGCCATGGCTTGAAACTACTGTTTATGCTTTGGTTGGTCTTTCAGCAGTTTGGATGATAGTTGTAGCTTTTAAGAAAGAAGCTCCTGCTGTTTCGATGTAATTCTCATTTGAAAATGTTTTAAATAAAAACCCAGCTTTCAAGAGTTGGGTTTTTGTTTGATAATAATATTTATATTTATTAAGTAAAAATTCATCTCATCTTCAAGAATTATTATCCACAGTGGTTATTATTAATATTGATGATATAATATTAAAACAAGAACAAAAACAGTTTAAAATAAAAATGGTCGTTTTATCAGAAATAATTTATAGGAATCATTCGCAAATTTTATCGGAGAGCGATGTCCGAATACCTCGACAGTTTGACTGCGAGGCTGAGGACACGCGCTGTGTTCTGAATGGTCGGAGGACCATTCCTATTCCGAAAAAACAGCCGTGGTATTGTGTGCATAATAACTCGCAGCAAAGCTTGTGATGATATGACACACAATCTGTTTTATTAGCGATTGTCTCCTATCTTTAATGGGATGGATCCAAAAGTAAAAAAGATATTATACGCTGTCATCATTGTGGTTGGTGTATATGCTTGGATAAAGATACTTATTCCTTTCTTTTAATAGGACCGAATAAGAAGTTTTGTTTTTATGTAATGAGAGAATATTTTAATTATTAGAAAGTTAATTAATCGAAAAAAAATGGCTAAAGGAAACAATAGACAACAGAAAAACAAGAAGAAACCAAAGAAGGGGAAATAGTTTAAAATCCACTCCAAAAGAGTGGATTTTATTTTTATATATCTGTGGTGTATAATATTTGAATGAGTAAACTTTGGTTTAAAAGAAAAACATACGGATGGGGATGGGTACCTTCTTCTTGGGAAGGTTGGTTTGTTGTTATCACAAAAAAGGTGAAAAGCCAAAATGGCAGTGGGGAAAAGAGAAATAGTATTAGTATAAAATATGGGTATGAGTATAAAATAGGGGACGATTTTGGCTAAGCCAAAATCGTCCCCTTTTTCTATAAGCTAACAGCCAGAAGCTAAAAGCTGGTATTTGCTCTTTCAATTTTCACTAAAATGCAGTATTCTTTAGCAACATGGCAAAAGATGAAGCAATATTGAGGTTTGAAAAGGTCTCATTTGGATATAAAGATACTACGCCCCTCTTAGAAGAGGTGGATTTTTCTATACGTAGAGGCACAAAAACGACTATTATGGGACAAAATGGTTCTGGTAAAAGTACTTTATTTAAATTGATTACTGGGGATATTTTACCGACAAGTGGTAAGACAAATATTGTAAATGGAGTTTCTATAGCTCTTTCTCGGCAGGTTGTTCCAAGAGATGAGCTTGATCTAACTGTTCGTGAATTTTTTCAAAAATGCTTTACTGGAGCCTCCTTCGCTAAAGCTTCGGCGGGCCGAGGAAAGATATATGATATAGATCCGAGAATTGATGATGTACTTGAAGTAGTAAATCTAAAAGATCATATAAAAGTTCACGACAGAATAGTACGAACATTTTCTGGAGGTCAACAAGCAAGACTTCTTCTTGCATCAGCACTTATTCAAGAACCCGATTTACTTTTACTTGATGAACCGACAAATAATTTGGATAAAGCGGGGATAGAACATCTTACAAAATTTATTGTTGAGCATGGTAAGACATGTATTGTGATTTCTCATGATGCTGATTTTTTAAACAGTTTTACTGACGGAGTTTTGTATTTGGATGTTTTTACACAAAAAATAGAGCAGTATGTTGGAAATTATTTTGATGTACGTGAACAAATAATCTTAAGGCAAGAGAAAGAAAATAGAAAAAATGCTCAGCTTGCAAAAGAGATACAAGATAATAAAGACAAGGCAAACTTTTTTGCTATGAAAGGAGGGCAGATGCGTTTGGTTGCAAAAAGAATGAGAGAAAAAGCAGAAGATCTCGAAGAGGAAATTGTTGATACAAGAAAGGAAGATAAAACTATTCGCCCTTTTATTATTCCTGCTCAAAAAGATATTATTGGTGAAATTGTAAATATTACTGAATTTAGAACTTTTATAAAACATAAAGTATTTAATAGGAAAGTAAAAATAAGTTTAAAGAAGAATCAACATTTACAACTCAAGGGCCCAAATGGTATAGGTAAAAGCACACTTTTAGAATCAATTGCAAAAAATACTGCGGAAGGCACAAATATTACTCCGGGTGTTATTATTGGATACTACAGGCAAGATTTCTCAACTTTAAATTTTGAAGATACTGTTTATCAATCGTTAAAAGAAGTGGCGATAAAACAATCAGAAGAGGAGATAAGAAGTGTTGCTGCGGGTTTTTTAATCACAAGTGATATTATTAATAACAAGATTGGAAATTTATCAGAAGGACAAAAAGGTCTAGTGGCTTTTGCAAGACTTGTCTTGGAGAAACCCGGATTATTG
The DNA here is from genome assembly GCA_026395155.1 of Candidatus Tayloriibacteriota bacterium. Lineage (GTDB taxonomy): Bacteria > Patescibacteriota > Minisyncoccia > Phycocordibacterales > GWA1-40-21 > Bog-1340. The sequence continues at coordinate 7,287 of JAPLZG010000105.1, forward strand.
ATTCTTGATGAGCCAACAAACCATATAAACTTTAGACATATTCCTATTATTGCAGAAGCATTAAATAAATACGAAGGTGCAATGATTATTGTTAGTCACGTTCCAGATTTTATAAAACAGATTCGTATAGATTATACTTTAGATTTAGAAAAGTAGTATTAGATAATTTCAATGAATCACTTTGTATATATATTGAAATGTAGTGATAGAACTCTTTATACAGGCTATACAAATGATATCAAGAAAAGAGTTTTGGCACATAATAGTTTGAAAACTGGGGCACGTTATACAAAAGCTCGTCGTCCTGTTGTTTTAGTGCACTTTGAAAAATTTAGATCGAAAAGTAAAGCGATGAAAAGGGAATGGGAAATTAAAGCAATGACTAGGAAAGAAAAATTATCTATTATAAAAAATATTAGGATAAAGTGAATTAATTCTAGATGGAAGCCGGTAGCTTTGGATAAGAATAAATTCCTATATCTAAGACGGGGATAAAGATGGATTGCCACGTCGTAAAAACTCCTCGGTTGACCGACACATATTCTTGTCTCTGTCTTTGCGAGGAGCATAGCGACGAAGCAAACCATGTATAAATATATAGAAGAATCTTAAAAGATCACCTAATATGTATTTGGTAGTATTTGAATCATCTGATAAAATAGTCAGGTTATTTTAATTTTAATAGCATCTTTTTTCTTTATATTCTTCATAAATATTTTTCCTGTATTCATGCCTCCAACATGGACCGTTATTTCTATGATTGGATTTAATTTTGATTTGAATTATTATATATTGATTGTTTTTTCTATTTTGGCTACTGTTGCGTCTACCTCTGGTAGATTTATACTTGCACTATTTGCTAAGAGGATAATACGAGGTAGATTTTTATCAGAGAGAATATTAAATAGTATTGATTTCCTTAAAAAAAGAATTGAGAGAAAAAAACATTTTACTACGACTTTTTTCTTATTATTTTCTTTTTCTCCATTTCCTTCCGGGCCATTATTTTTGGCTTATGGTCTCACAGGGTTAAAATTGAGGTTTGCTACAGTACCTTTCTTTGTT
>JAPLZG010000003.1 GCA_026395155.1 Candidatus Tayloriibacteriota bacterium
AGTTTACCTTTCTGATAATAACTATACATATGGCCCCCTATCTCGCGCATGCAGGGAGTATCTGACGCTATGACCTGAGTGTCACATGCTAACGCCTCAAGCGGAGGAAGGCCGAATCCCTCATACGAAGACGCATATATCAATGCGCGGGCTTCATGGTATAGCATATTTAGTCTTGAATCTGGGACATAACCAAGAAAATGAATATTGTGATTCCTAGGTATAGCTGTGTCTTGAGGTTTTATCCCAATAATATATAAATGTGTGTTTTCCATTCTAGCCTCAATGAATGCATTGCAGATTGTCCTGATATTTTTTCGTTCACTTTTACTTGCAATTGCCAGGAAATATGGGATTGAAGATATTCTTCGATTGATTTTCCTAAAAACTGGATCTACCCCGTAATAGGTAACGAAAACTTTATTCGTATACTGTGGATAGAAATGAATTAATTCTGACCTTGAAAAATTACTCGGAACAATAATGGCATCACAAAGCCATAAGGAGTAGGGGAACAGCACATAAAAAATGAATTTATCCTTATATGAATATGAGTTTGGAGAACGTTTAAAATATAAGTCATGGACAGTTAAAACATACTTTATTCTGAGCGGTTTCCAGAATGGGAGTAAATAATTAACATGCAAGACATCATATCCATTAATAATCATGATAATTGGAGCTATTAAGAGTCGTATAAAATCATTATTTATAATAATGTGTGAATATATTTTTTTGACAAAACGTAATTTTTTATACAACAACACACCAATTGGAGCTATTTTTGAGAGCGACAAAATGAGGTTTTTTGTATAACGTTCATTACCCCCCTCATTACTACCGAGCATATGACCATCAATTAATATTTTCATTGCTTATGATCCCTCTGTAGAACCAATACTGGAATTGATAGCTAAGAGCTACACCAGGGTTAAAAAATCCATAAATAAATAGACCCCAAAAAGATAAAATAAACAATTTGCGATCTTTTCTATTTTTTTCGAAAAGAATCCGAATATCTTTGAGAAGAAAATATGTAATCATCAACACATAAATAAGTAATGTTGGATATCCACATTCAGCAAGTACAGACGCAAAATTATTGTGAATACTATCATTTACTTCAGTTAGTTGAATCTGAGTATTTTTATCTATGGAGCCTCTGGGTGTTTTATTTTTTGCAGGAACGTAGTCATAATAATTTCCGAGCCCTACCCCAAACAACTTCTTTCCTAATTCTAATCCAAAACCGATTTGTTTTTGACGCGAGGTAATTGTTTGAGTTTGTTCATTATCGTTTAGATTAAATCTGTCAATAAAGCTTTCGCTGTTTATTGAAAATCGAGATGAGACAATACCCACAAGTATGATTCCGATCACTAAATAAATTGATGAAGAATAGAAGGTTTTTCTTTTAAACATGATTAAATATGATCCTAAAACAAATAGCAATGATAGAATTTTTGTCCTAAAATTAGCCACAAATGTTACATATGAGACAATCACTGCAAGCCCAATCGAACCAAAATTCAATAAAAATGGAATTA
>JAPLZG010000116.1:0-16292 GCA_026395155.1 Candidatus Tayloriibacteriota bacterium
CATGAAGTCTATCTCTGTCACATTCTCTCAAATGTCTAAATGTTTGTCTTTTTTTCATACAATTCTATATTACAGAATTGCATTTCAAAAGAGAATTAAGATTGTGGCTAAAAACAAGGGTGGTTCGCCTTAGGCGGACCACCCTTGTTTTTATATTGATTATTTTACTAAGCTCTCTATCACTTCTTTTACAATCATTCCGTCAGCTTTTCCTTTCAAATCCTTCATTATTGTTCCCATAAATTGACCAAGTTTAGCTTTATCTATTTCACCAGCACCTGATATTTTTGTTTTTACAAAAGTTTCTATTTCTTCTTTGCTCATAAGCTGGGGTAAAAGTGCTTCAAGAATTTTCATTTCGCTTTCTTCACTTTTTACCAAATCCATTCTTCCTCCTTTTGTAAACTGATCTATAGAATCTTTTCTTTGCTTTATAAGTCTGCGAACAATATTTGTAGCATCTTCATCTGGAAGCTCATCTCCCACAACTTTTTTGGCAACTATTTCGTTCATAAAAGCAGATAAAATACCTCGAAGTACCATCAGACGAACTTCTTCCTTTTTAATCATTGCTTCTTTTATACCGTCTTTGATTTGTTTATGTAATGACATATTTTTGAATGTTGAATAATGAATATCGAATAATAGAATAATAATATCACTATTTATTTTTTTTGTCATTTGTCATTGCGAATATGCCGTAGCAATCCATCCCATCTGTCATTCCACTGAAGAGTGAATCCATCAGTTAATAACCTAAACACTGGATTACCACGGAAGACTTCGCAATGACCGCTGTCAAATTTAAAGTGAATTTGATTTATCAAAGCTGACAGAAAAAATGGATCCCCGCATTCGCGAGGATGACAGAGAAGTGTTATAATGTACCTATGGAATCGACGACTTTAATTATTGTAATGTTTGTTATATTTTTTATCCTACTTGTAGGTCTTTCTCTTTTTGTGGTTGTTTTGTTGAAAAAGAATAGTAAAGATAATAAGGGGGAAGACGGTGTCGGGCTAAAGCTTATTCTAGAGCAGATAAATGAATTAAACAGAACGATGGATACTAAGATGACTGAGAATACAAGACATATGAATGAGTCAGTGAAGAATCAATTTTCAGAATCAGCAAAACTTATAAAAGATGTTACACAAGGACTTACAAAGCTTGATGAGACAAATAAACAAGTTGTTTCTTTTGCAGATCAGCTCCAATCACTTCAAGATATCTTGAAAAATCCAAAACACCGCGGAATTTTAGGCGAATATTATTTGGAGACTTTACTTCAAAATGTTTTGGCTCCTACGCAATATAAAATGCAATATCCTTTTGCAAACGGTGAAATAGTTGATGCAGCGGTTTTTGTAAAAGATAAAATTATCCCGATTGATTCTAAGTTCTCTTTGGAAAATTATAATAAATTAAGTGTTGAACAAAATCCTCAAGAAAAAGAGAAGTTGGAAAAGGCATTTGTAAATGATTTGAAGCTTAGAATTCAAGAAACTTCAAAATATATCAGACCAAAAGAGGGGACAATGGATTTTGCTTTTATGTTTATTCCGCATGAAGCGATTTATTATGATTTACTGGTAAATAAAATCGGCGCAATAACAGAAGAAACTGACAACCTTATTCAACGCGCTGCAAACAAATATAAAGTTATTATTGTTTCTCCAACTTCTTTCTTGGCGTATTTGCAGACTGTTCTTCAGGGACTAAAGGCAATGCAGATAGAAGAATCAGCAAAAGAGATTCGTAAAAATGTTGAAGGTTTGCAAAAGCATTTAAAAACTTTTGAAGAATATCAAAGCAAACTTGGAAATGCTTTAACTACAACAGTAAATCATTTTAATAATTCAAATAAAGAGTTTAAAAAGATAGATAAAGACGTGGTGAGAATTACTGGAGTAGAATCTGACATTGAGCTTTTGGAGGTCTCTCGACCTGAGACGGAAGACTGATTTTATCAAGGTGAGTCCTTTCTGGTAATTCTAAGGTCTCTCCTTGATAAAATCAGTCTGATATAATTGTTCTAATTGTTATAGATGTTGTATTTGTCTCTGCTCTGTCATTCCCGTGTAGACGGGAATCCAGTTCTGATTCTCTGGGATCCCCGCATCCGCGAGGATGACAGAAGGAATGGATTGCCACGTCGGCAGACCTCCTCGCAAAGACAGAAAATTGATTTTACCCCAGCACCTTTTTTGCAGAATAATTATTTTTTTACTATATCTTGTCTGTAATGAAAATATTTATTTGGTATATTTCTATACAAAGTGAAAAAGGTGAGGGGTTAATATTTGCAAATCACAAAAATTATTGATTACAAAATTTGTGTGAGCAAATATTAAAAAAACCACGCAGTCGCCGGAGCGAGTGCGTGGTAAACAACCAAATGTAAGCTTCAGCAATCCAGATAATCAAAAGCATAATCCCCAAGATAATCCGACCGATTACACCTGGATTATGTTTGCCTCGTGGGTGGTTACGGTTTTTCATCGTCTGTTTTCCTTTCATTTTACGAAGATTATGCTGGTTGCGTGCCGGGAAGTCGACGAAGCATTCTTGAAGAACGCTTGATCAACAGCAATCGCACCGGTAAAAATGATTGCGATGATGATGAGACCTTCGATAAATGTCATCACTGTCTTTCTCCTATAGAATTTGATGTACTAAGTCAAACAAAATGTCTGACCTTCCTACTATCAATGATAGCATATTCTAATATTATTGTCAAGTATTTGAAAAAGCTTTCTTTTACTGTATTATTTGGTAATGAAATCAAATAAGCAAAAAGGTAGTGAATATAATCATTTGATTATAGAGCCAAAATGGCAAAAGTATTGGAGTACAAAAAAACTATTTAAGACTGGAGAAAATTCACCCGAGAAAATTTTGACTGATGGAAAATCAAAGATTTTCCGGGCATTAGATAAAAAGTCTAATGCGTCAGTCAAAACTTTAGCGGGTAAGCCGAAGTCTTACGTTCTTGATATGTTTCCGTATCCATCTGGTGACGGACTTCACGTTGGGCACCCACGAGGATATATTGCGACAGACGTCTATTCAAGATTTAAAAGAATGAATGGTTTTAATGTTCTTCACCCAATGGGTTGGGATGCTTTTGGTTTGCCTGCAGAAAATTATGCGATTGCAAATAAAATCAGTCCTGATGTTGCGATGAAGAAAAATGTAAAGAGATTTAAAAAACAGCTTTCAATAATTGGACTTTCTTATGATTGGGATAGAGAAATAGATACGACGGATCCAAAATATTATAAATGGACACAGTGGATTTTTTTGCAGTTATTAAAAAAAGGTTTAGCATCTTGTAAAACTGGTCTTGCAAATGAAGATGTTGAAGGTGGAAAATGTGAAAGATGTGGAACTGTTGTAGAAAAAAAGCCAATGAGACAATGGGTTTTGAAAATTCGTGAATATGCCGATAGACTTCTTTATGATCTAGATGCATTGAAATGGCCTGAGCATATTAAAGAGTTACAGAAAAACTGGATTGGGCGTTCGGAAGGTGCAGAACTTTGGTTTAATATTGTAAATTCTCCAGAAAAAATTTATGTATTTACAACTCGTCCCGATACTTTATACGGTGTCACTTATGTTGTTCTTGCGCCAGAATCAGCAGAAAGATTAATGATTCAAGATTCTGGAATTAAGAATCAAATTAAAAATATTGAAGAAGTTAATAAATACATTAAAGAAGCGAAAAATAAGTCGGAGATAGAAAGAACTTCCGATACAAAAGAAAAGACCGGAGTTGAGCTAAAAGGTGTCATTGTAAAACATCCAATAACAAAAGAAATTATCCCTGTATTTATTTCAGATTATGTTTTGGGACATTATGGTACTGGTGCAGTGATGGCTGTCCCTGCACATGATGATCGTGATTATGCTTTTGCTAAAAAATATGGATTACCTATAAAAGAAGTCGTACTTCCAATAAGAATTGATAAAAGAAATCCACCACGAGAAGGAAAAGAAAAAATTGAAAGAGAGAATGTGCAAGTTGTTGTTCGTAATCCAAAAAATAATAAAATACTTTGCTTAAAATGGAAGAAACACGATTGGAGAACTTTTCCAATGGGTGGAACTGATGGAGAAGATATTTTAGAAGCAGCAGAGAGAGAAGTTTTAGAAGAAACAGGATATAAAAATTTAACGAATGGAAAAATTCTTGGGGCGCCAGTGAAAGCTGAATATTTTGCCGCACATAAAGATGTGAATAGGGTTTCTTATACAAGCCTTGTTTCTTTTGATTTGGTAAATGAGGAAAGAGATCCTATTTCTAAAGAAGAGGAAGAACAAGCAGATATTTTCTGGGCAGATCTGAAGACTCTTACTACAGAGTTTATGACTCATGCTGAAATGGATATTTGGCTTGAAAGGATGGCAGGGAGAATTGCGTACTGTGAATCTGGCGAGATGATAAATTCAGGACAATTTGCTGGTATGGATAGTGCAGAAGCAAAGAAGAAAATTACGGAACATGCTGGCGGAAAAATGGTTACAACTTACAAACTTCAAGATTGGGTTTTTTCAAGACAAAGATATTGGGGGGAACCAATTCCTGTTGTCCATTGTGAAGACTGTGCTTTAGAGGAGTATAGAAGCGAAGCTAAAGTCTCCTTAAATTTTTATTATGGAGATGTGTGGAATGCTTTACTTAATGGTACAAAGACTTTAGAAACTAGAGCTCTCAATCCAGAAGAGAAGAATAGATATTTTGGAGATGTAAAAGTTGGAGATATTGTAAATTTTTCGTATCGTGATAAAAAGAGTAAAAAATTAAAGGAAGAAAGATTGTTTAGAGTAAAAACTAGAAAAATATATAAGAGTTTGAATGAACTTTTTGAAGATAAAATTGCTCTATCTAAATTGAATAAGAAAAATTATAAAAGTATTGTTGAATTAGAAAAAGCTTATTCCGTGTATGGAGAAGAGAATTTTGTAAAAATAAAGAAGAATGGACTTATTGCTTGGGATGTAGAACCAGTAACTATAGTTGTCCCTGTTCCTGAAAAAGATTTGCCAGTTAAATTACCGAAAGTTAAATTTTATGAACCTACAGGTACTGGAGAATCTCCTCTTGCAGGTATAGAAAAATGGGTAAATACAAAATGTCCAAAATGTGGTGGAAAAGCTAAAAGAGAGACAAATACAATGCCTCAATGGGCGGGTTCTTCTTGGTATTATTTAAGATTCATTGATCCAAAAAATTCGAAGGCTTTGGTTGATAAAAATAAAGAAAAATATTGGCTTGGTTCGCCGAATCCGGGTGAAGGAGGCGGGGTTGATATGTATGTTGGAGGTGCTGAACACGCTACAAGACACTTAGTTTATGCAAGATTTTGGCATAAGTTTCTTTTTGATATAGGTGTTGTTAATTATTCTGAACCATTTAGACAATTAAAAAATCAGGGAATGATACTCGGTGCAGATAATAGAAAAATGTCTAAGAGATGGGGGAATGTTGTAAATCCAGATGAAGTTGTAAAAAATGTTGGTGCAGATACCTTAAGAGTTTACGAATCTTTTATGGGACCATTTGAACAGGAGATTGCTTGGAGTACAGATAGTATGGTTGGATCTAGAAGATTCTTGGAAAAGGTTTGGAAATTGCAAAATAAAGTTGCTAAGAATTTTTCTGATAGTGACGAAATAGTCTCTGTTCTTCATAAAACAATTAAAAAAGTAGGGGAAGATATTGAAAGCTTCAACAATAATACTGCAATTTCTTCGATGATGATTTTGACGAATCTTTTGGAGACTCAAGAAAAAATAAGCACGGAAACTTATTTGAATTTTGTAAAAATTCTTTCACCTTTTGCTCCTCATATGTGTGAAGAAATCTGGTCAATTTTTGGCAATACTTCAACCAAGTCCAAGACAGGTAAAAAAAGTCTTGTTTTTGAAGTATGGCCAAAATATGATGAAAATAAACTAAAATCTTCAAAGGTAAAAATTGCTATTCAAATAAATGGTAAACTCAGGGCAACAGTTGATGTCCCTTTTGATTCTTTACAAGATACTGTAGAAAAGGAAGCTAAGGGAAATCCTGAAGTAGTCAAGTGGCTTTCTGATCAGAAAATAATCAAGATAATCTTCGTAAAAAACAAGATACTTAATTTTGTTTTGTAGTTGTCAATCCCACTGTTGACATTATTTTTAATAGATGATAGTATTCTATTTAAGACATTATTTAAGTATTAGTTTTAATAATTATTAATATATGACAATAACATTAAGTTTTAAACCAAAGCAGTCAGTTAAGAAATTAATTCTCGCACTCCCTGAAAGATCAAGAGATGTAATAACAAAAAGGTTTGGTCTTGGAAAAGATTCAGAACCTATGACGCTTGATGCTATAGGAAAAAACTACGGTATTACAAGAGAAAGAGTAAGACAGATCGAAGATCACGCTCTAAATGTTATTAGAAAGTCAAAAAATTATATTGAAGAGAAAACTACTTTTGATGAAATAGAAAAGATTATAAGAGATCTTGGTGGTATTGTTGTAGAACAAGATTTGCTTGATTATATGACTAAAGATGCTAGTACTCAAAGTCATATAAATTTTTTACTTGTTGTTGGACATCCTTTTAGTAAAATAAAAGAAGATGATGATTTTAAACACAGATGGTTTATTGATGAAGGACTCGCAGTAAATATTCATGGTTCTCTCAAGAAGCTTTATGAAAGCTTAAAAGATAATGAGCTTATTTCAGAACAAGAGATGATTAAATCTTTCTTGAGCTATATAGAAGATGTGTCAGAACAATATAGAACAGAAGAAATAGCAAAAAGATGGTTGTCTATTTCTAAAAAAATTGGCAAGAACCCCTTAGGTGAATGGGGTAAAACTGAATCATCAAATGTAAGTACAAAGGGTATGAGAGATTATGCTTATTTAATAATTAGAAGACATGGTTCACCAATTCATTTTAGAGAAGTAGCCAAAGCTATCACTAGTGTATTTAATAAAAAAGCTCACATTGCTACAACTCACAATGAGCTTATTAAAGATCCAAGGTTTGTACTTGTTGGTAGAGGGCTTTATGCACTTTCAGAATGGGGTTATATGAGTGGTGTTGTTAAAGATGTTATTAAGAAAATTATAGAGAAAGATGGCCCGATGACTAAGAAAGAAGTCATAGAGAAAGTTATGAAGGAAAGATATGTTAAAGAAAATACTATTATTATAAATCTCCAAAATAAAAAGTTTTTCAGGAAAAATAAGGATGGTAAATATGAGGTGATAAAGTGAGCTATTAGCTGATAGCTTTTAGAGAAAAAGGGGTTGCCGTAGGCAACCCCCTTTTCTTGATTTGAAATTCTACTACGGGGTGATATAATTAGAGCATAAATGTTTGATATTTTTTTACATTCAATAACTCAAGAGTTATTACCATCAGTCTTCAAAATAATATCTATTATTTTTCCGATAGTAATGCCTTTTTTACTTTTATACATTTTTTTTGTTTTGAGGTTTAGATGGATTCAGATGAGATTTGTTGAATCGCAAAAAACCTGTCTTCTTGAAATTAAATTACCTAAAGAGATAACTAAATCTCCTGCAGCGATGGAAATATTTTTTAATTGCTTATCACAAAGTGGAGCTGGTGGTTATGCAGAAGCTTATCTTGATGGAAAGACAAGGCCATGGTTTTCTTGTGAGCTTGTATCTACCGGTGGCGAAGTACATTTTTATATTTGGTGTAGCCAATCAAAATTTAAAAATATTGTTGAGGCACAACTATATGCGCAATATCCAAATGTTGAGATCTTTGAAGTTAGTAAAGACTATACAGGCTCTTTTGATTTTGATTTAAAAAAATATTCCATGTCTGCTCTGCAGTATACTCTTGTAAAACCAGATCCATTTCCAATAAAAACATACATAGACTATGGTCTAGATAAAGACCAGAAAGATGAATATAAAATAGATCCAATGACAGCTGTTTTGGAATACTTGGGTTCACTAAAAAATGGTGAGAATGCATGGATACAGATTATGGTTAGAAAACATGAAAAAGAAGGATCAAAACATGGTAAATTTTTTAGACCAGGTAAGGATTTAAAAGAAGAAACTAAAAAAGAAATAGAAAATATAAGAAAATCGACGATGCAAGAATCTGCTGAGGGAGATGCCAAATTCAAATTTCCAAATCCAACAAAAGGGCAAATGGAGGTGATTTCTGCTATTGAGAGAAGCGCTACAAAAATGCCCTTTGATTGTATGATAAGAAGTATCTATATTGCAGAAACTGCATCATTTACCCCAGTTAATGTCGGTGGTCTCTTTGCAAATTTCAGACAATATAATTCTAATAGTCTTAATGGTTTTAGACCTGTAATAACAACAGACGTAAGTGATACATTTAAAGATTTTGTTAGAGTGTTTCCATTTTTAAAAAGATTTATGGCAAGTGAAATTTATGATTTAAAGAAAGATTTATTTCATGCTTATAAACTTAGATCATATTTTGAATGGCCATATAAAAATTATGAAAGTAAACCTTTTGTCCTAACAGCAGAAGAGCTTGCTACAATTTTCCACTTTCCTGGTAGTATTGTTTCTCAAACACCTACACTTAAAAGAGTTGCTTCTAAGAAATCTGAAGCCCCAGCTAACCTTCCAATTTAAATGTTTGATAATCCTAAAAGAGATGAGACTTTTTTTGAGAACCCTCTTAAAAAAAGGTTTGCATTTTTCTCTTTCAGCTTGTTATTTGTAGTTTTTGTTTTCTTATTTTACTTGGCTTTTTGGTCTGCACCAAGATATTTCCCAGTCGATACTATTTATGATTTAAAATCAGGTCAGACACTTTCTTTAATTGCTTCAAATTTTTCTGCAAAAAGGATAATACGATCTGAATTTTGGTTTAAGTCTTTTGTTTATATTTTTTCTTTAGGTAAAAGTAAGATTATTGAGGGTAATTATTATTTAAAAGACAGGCAAGATGTAATTTTAATGGCATGGAGGGTTTCTCAAGGACTACTTGATGCTGTTCCATTTAAAATAGTAATTCAAGAGGGGTTAAATAATAGAGAAATTGCTGACGTTTTTGCTTCAAAACTCTCATCATTTAATAAAGATAGATTTTTAAAATTCGCCGAAAAGCTAGAAGGTTATTTATTTCCAGATACTTATAATGTCACAACAGATATGACTGAGGAACAAATTATCAAAATGATGAATGATAATTTTAATAGGAAAATCAAAGAATTTGAAAATGAAATTAAACTTTCTGGTAAAAATCTTTCCGATATAGTTAAAATCGCTTCAATACTAGAAGAGGAGGCAAGAACCTTTGAATCAAGAAGTATTATTTCTGGGATACTTTGGAAAAGACTTTCTATAAATATGCCACTTCAAGTTGACTGTTCTTTTAAATATATAAATGGAAAAACATCAGCAACTCTCTCGTTGGAGGATTTAAAACTTGATTCTCCATACAATTCTTATTTACATAGGGGATTACCGCCGACAGCAATATCAAATCCGGGCCTAATGGCTATAAAAGCATCAATAATGCCCATTAAGACAGACTATTTATATTTTTTGAGTGATCATGAAGGAAATATGCATTATGCGAAGACACATGATGAACATGTGGAGAATAAGGAGAAGTATTTAAGATAGGTGATAGCTTTTAGCTGTCATATCTACGATAGATCTCTCGAAGGGACGACCGTAGGCATGATTAGCTGTTAGGTTTTAGGTTAAAAAAGAATGGATAGCTGGAAATATTTTACCGCGTATAGCTTGTCTTTAAAGTAGATAATATCCATAATAATTTTTGTAGGTGGATTTGACATTATTGTAATTAGGTGATAGTATCATATTAAGACTTTTTAACGCAGAAATTATATCACTTGGTCGCTGAGAATGAGAATAAGCGATTAGCCGGATTTTTTTTGTTTGCTCCGGTTATACAGGATAAAACCCAGAAGATGTCAGTGAAGAAGAATCTTCAAAAGTGATATGTTTTTGATGTTTGAATTGGTCTATCGTTATGTGCGAACCCAAAGCACATAACGATTTTTTTTAATAAAATAACGAGCATTGCGACTATATTTTATTAACCCCCCGACCTTTTTCACTTTTAAACATTAAAAACTACATAAATATTTTTTTGAATAGTAATAACATTTTAGTAGAATTATTATCTTTCAAAAAGGTGTGGGGGTATTTTGTCATTTAATACTAATATACGAATTTTACTAATGATACCTGCCCGAAGTGCTACCCGCCAGCAACGCTTCGCAAGCGACTTGCTCGCGTAACGATGTGGGCTGACACCGCTCCCGGCTGGCGAATGAATACGAATAAGAAAAACCAAATATTAGTCCGTATAACCTTTTGTTAATTGAGTTCACCCAATAAAGCTCTTACTAACGCATTATGCAATATGTTTAGTAAGTTAGTGGTATTAATTTGTTAAAGGGTTTATAATTTACTGAGAGCAAAGATTAAAACCGCATAATGCAAAAAAAGTTATTAAGTAAGGTGATTACATAAAATATATGAAAACAAAAACAACAAATGTGTCTATTTTAAGTCTCGTCCTGGTTTAGATATTTTGTGCTATAATTTTACTAATGAATAAGGTCGAAACAAACAATTTTATTGGCAAAAATTTTCTCGGGTAAATGGACAATGATATAGATTTTGATGTTGATAATCTCGATAAAGAATTTGACGATAATAAATCAAGTAATGGAGATGTTAATAAGATTTGGTATAAAAAGATAAATCAACAAATTGATTATCCACGCTTAGGGATAATTACTTTTTGTTTGATAGTTATTTCTATTATAGTTTATGTAAATCGTCGCGATAGTATTTTGAGAGAATTTGAAATAAATAATAATAATTTTGTTTCTAGTGATCTATATAAGTGTGATTCTTCAGTTCAAGAAAAGGCAAATCAATTAAGACCAGTTTCATCTTTAGAACTTGATAATAAGACAGCACAATTGAACTCTTGGGGCAAAGATCTTTCTTCTGAAAAGATTAATCTGGAAAAAATAAAAGCTGAATTAGCAATTAATCCAAATACATTAAAATTAGAAGCATATAAAAGGGACGTTCAATTATATAATGACAAAATGGAAAATTATCAATTAGCATTTTTGACACATAAGAAAGAGATTGATGAGTATAATAATAAAGTTAGGTCATATTATGATTATTTGAAAGTAAATTGTGTTGCAAATTAACAAATCACAATATAAAAACACCCGCTCATCTTGAACGGGTGTTTTTATTAAACTATAAACTAACTTTTTTTAGCCATCTCTCTAACCACTGCTTGTGCAGCTGCTAGTCTTGCTATAGGAACTCTGAAAGGGGAACAAGAAACATATGTGAATCCTTCTCTATGACAGAATTCAACTGTTTTTGGCTCTCCTCCGTGTTCTCCACAAATACCAACTTTTAAATCTTTCTTTATACTTCTACCTTTTTTAATAGCAATTCTGATAAGTTCACCTACACCTTCTTGATCCAAAACTTCGAAAGGATCATTTGCGAATATATCTTGAGCAACATATTCTTTAAGGAATTTACCAGCGTCATCTCTTGAAAGTCCAATTCCCATCTGTGTAAGATCATTTGTACCGAATGAGAAAAATTCCGCACCAGCTTCTACAATTTTGTCAGCAACTAAAGCTGCTCTTGGAACTTCAATCATTGTACCAATCTTGTAGTCTATTTTAATTTTAGATTCTTTTATTCTTGTTTCTACTATATTTATTGCTCTATCTTTTAATATTGTAAATTCTTTTGATGTAGCAACAATAGGAATCATAATTTCTGGTTTAACCCCAGCAACTTTCTTTCCTCCAATACCCTTTGTAACTTCAATAGCAGCATCAATGATCGCCATGACTTGCATATCATAAATTTCTGGATAGGTGATAGCAAGACGACAACCTCTGTGTCCAAGCATTGGATTGAATTCATGTAGATCTTCTATCTTTGAATTTAATGTTTTTACATCGACTTTCATTTCTTTTGAAAGTTCTTCAATATCCTTCTTTTCTTTTGGTAAGAATTCATGAAGTGGAGCATCGAGAAGTCTAATTGTTACGGAAAGTCCAGACATTTCTCTGAATAGTCCTGCAAAATCTCCTTTTTGATATGGATAAAGTTTTGATAAAGCCTTTTTTCTAGCTTCAAGATTTCCAGCTAGAATCATCTCACGAATAGCTTTAATTCTTTCACCTTCAAAGAACATATGTTCTGTTCTACAAAGCCCAATACCTTCAGCTCCAAAACCTCTTGCTACTTTTGCATCATGAGGAGTATCTGCATTTGTTCTTACTCCGATTTTTCTAAATTTATCTGCCCATGACATAAGTGTTCCGAAGTTTCCTGAAAGAACAGGATCTTGAGTATTAATTTTACCTGCGTACACTTTTCCTGTTGATCCATCAAGAGAAATAAATCCTCCTTCTTTTATTACGATATTTTTGCTCTTTATTGTTAATATTTTTGCTTTTTCATCTATAATTATATCTGAACATCCAGCAACACAACATTTCCCCATACCTCTTGCAACAACTGCTGCGTGAGATGTCATACCACCTCTTGCTGTGAGAATTCCTTTTGAAGAAAACATACCCTGAATATCTTCTGGTGAAGTTTCTGTTCGAACCAAAATAACATCAACACCTGATTTAGTTTTTTCAAAGGCTTCTTCTGCGGTGAATACAACTTCTCCGACGGCTGCACCGGGTGATGCTGGAAGACCTTGTGCTATTACTTCAGCCTTATCTCTTGAGATTGGATCAAATTGTTTGTGTAGAAGCTGATTAAGTTGGTTTGGATCAATTCTTAGAAGAGCTTTTTCAACTGTTAGTACCTTTTCTTTTACCATTTCAACGGCAATACGAACTGCAGCCGCAGCTGTCCTTTTACCATTTCTTGCTTGCAAAATATAAAGTTTACCTTCTTCAATAGTAAATTCCATATCTTGCATATCCTTATAATGTTTTTCAACTTTGTTACAAGTATCAACAAGTTCTTTATAGATTTTTGGAAATTGTTTTTGGAGTGCTGAAACTGGAAGTGGTGTTCTGATACCTGCAACAACATCTTCACCTTGTGCATTCATTAAATATTCACCATAGAATTTTGCTTCTCCTGTTGATTGATTTCTTGTAAAACAAACACCAGTTCCAGAAGTATCTCCTAGATTTCCGAATACCATTGCTTGAATATTTACAGCTGTACCAATAAGACCTTTAATATTATTTATTTCTCTGTATTTAATAGCTCTAAAATTGTTCCAAGAATTAAAAACAGCATTTACTGACATATACATTTGATTTTTTGGATCTTGGGGAAATTCAACACCTTTTGAGGATTTAATTTTAGCTTTGTATTTTGTAACAATTTCTTTCAAATCTTCCGCTGTAAGGTCAGTATCATATTTTGCACCTTTTGTATCTTTTACAGTTTCAAGAATGTGTTCAAAATCTGAATGTTCCATTTCCATAACAACACTTCCAAACATTTGCATTAATCTTCTGTATGAATCCCAAGCAAAACGAGCATTTCCTGTTTTTTCTGCAAGACCAACAACAGATTTATCGTTTAATCCAAGGTTTAAAATTGTATCCATCATTCCTGGCATAGAAGAAGCAGCACCTGAACGGACAGAAACAAGAAGGGGATCGTTTGCATCACCAAGCTTCTTTCCCATTTTCTTTTCGAGCTCTGCAAGTCGAAGATCTGTTTGTCTTTTAACTTCAGAATTTATTTTTTTTCCATCTTCATAATAAAGTCTGCATGCTTCTGTAGTAATTGTAAAACCTGGTGGAACATTTATACCCAAACTTTTCATTTCTGCTAAGTTTGCTCCTTTTCCACCGAGAATTTCTTTCATATCTTTATTTCCTTCTTCAAAGGAATAGACATATTTTTTATTCTTTGTCGCCATTTTTTTTCTTATTCAAAAAATTTTCTTTCTCACTTTGAATTACGAAACATGTATATTTGTCATTCCCGCGAAGGCGGGAATCCAGTATTCAAGGTTTCTCAATATCAAACCTTTGTGAAAGAAAATATTTAAAGTAAATTAATTATTAATAAAAATTAAGTTAATAACATTAAAATGTCATTAACTTCTCCGCAACTAACGAAGATTTCTGAGATATTATATAAAAAAATCTATAAAAAAGATACTGTTTTCCATATATCAAATAATAAAAGCAATTTTGTCTAGATTTTTGGGTTGGACTTGAAAATTTGCCGATTTTTGTTGTTTAAAAAATGTCTACTTTAAGGTGACTTATTGCTATTTTATCCATATTATTGGTCATATAATGCAAATATGATATGTATAATATTTTTCATATTTATAATTAGATTATTTTATTTGCCTTGACAATTAATCTTATTAAGTTATATAATTTATATTAGATGTTAGAACTACCTAGTTTACAGTCTTTCTGAGATATTTTGTCTGTTTTTAGATTTAGATTGCTTAGTGCCAGTTCTTAATAAAAGTTATTTTATTATTAACATAGTTTCTCATTAAATAAAGTTAAATTCTATATTTTGAGATAAAAATTATTTATTTCGTTAGAAATTCTGATTTCATCAGATATAAGACGAAATATAAAATTATGAAAAATTATATTTTAGTAGGAGATCGCTCTGTTGGTAAGGTTTTATACAGTGTAAAAAAAGATATATCAATTATTTTAGGAATAATTACTGTTTTTTTATGTTTTTTTGCTTTTTCTAGTTTAGTTAGTGCTGAAAGTATTCCTCCAAGTTTGATCGTAACTAAAACAATTAGTCCAAATGAGGTTTTGCAAGGTGCAACGACAACTATTACTTTTAATTTAAGTGCAACTGGTACTCCAAGGCAAAATCTTGATGTTATGCTTTTGATGGATAAATCAGGAAGTATGTTAGGAGATAAAATAACAGAAGCCAAAAGTGCAGCTTCTAATTTTATTGACAATTTAGATCCTGAATATGATAGAGCTGGATTAGTCGGATTTTCTTATTATGTTAGTAGAGATGATCTTTGTTGTGGAGATGGTTGTGGCCCTAGTTTTGAAGAAGCCCAACTTCTTGAAGGTTTAACAACAGATTTTGACCAAGTAAAAAATACTTTAAATGCTTTGATTCCTGATTCTGGAACAAATACAGGAGATGCTATAAATAAAGGAAATACGGAATTAAGTAGCTCTTCTGCAGATGTAAAAGTTGAAATATTACTTTCTGATGGGCAACCAAATTTTCCAGTGGAGTATGAATGTGTTGATTGTGGAGATGGGAATGGTTATCAATTTAAGATTGTAGACGAATCCCTTCCGACAAGCTATGCTCTTGCTCAGGCACAAGAAGCTAAAAATAATAACATAATTATTTTTACAATAAGTTTGGGAGATGATGCTGATCAAAAATTTATGAAGGCAATTGCTTCTACAACTGGTGGAACACATTATTATGCTCCTAGTGCGAGTGATTTAAATGATATTTTTCTATCTATTGCTGGTGCATTAAATAATTTGATAGGAAATAATATTGTAATTACCGATGTTATTTCAGCAGGTGTTGATTTAGATTCACAATCATTACCTGAGGGATGTACCTACGAAATAAATGAGAATAAAACTACAACAGTCACTTGTCCTGTTGGATCAATGAGTATTGGTGATCCAGACAAATCAGTTTCTTTCACAGTTATTCCTAATGATTCAAGTTTAACTACCATAAATGATTCAGCACAAGTAGATTATGATACTTTTGATAATATTCATAAGGTCATAACTATCACTGAACAGCCGACAATTACAATTCAAAATGTTGCACCGACGATAGATCCGATAGATCCAAAAACTGCTGATGAAAATACTTTATTGAGTTTTAGTGTAGTCGCACATGACTTTGGAAATGATGTTATTACTTTAATTGCAAGTACAACATTACCGACTGGAGCAACCTTTGTTGATAATGGGAATGCAACTGGAACATTTAGTTGGACTCCTAGTTTTGATCAGTCAGGAATTTACACCATAATCTTTACTGCAAGTGATGGAAAATTAAGTACAGATAAAGAGGTTGTAATAACAATAAACAATGTTGACAAGACTTCACCTGTAATAACAATTCTTGGTGCTAATCCAGCGAATTTAACTGTAGGAGGAGTTTACACAGATGCTGGAGCAACTTCAACTGATGATATTGATGGCGATATAACTTCAAAAATTATTTCTACTTCTACTGTTAATGTGTCAGTCGCAGG
>JAPLZG010000116.1:16329-23942 GCA_026395155.1 Candidatus Tayloriibacteriota bacterium
TAGCAGGAAATATCGCAAGTTCTACAAGAATAGTAAATGTAAATAATCCAGTGATACCTCCAGTAATTTTGGATAGTAATAGTGGCGGATATTATGGTGGTGGATATTATCCTGCCCCTTCAAACTACGTAATTCCCCCAACTATAAATCCTATTCCTGTCGTTGCCCCTGCTCCAGAACCGATTGTTGTAGAGAGCCCTGTTGTTAGAGGAAGGGTGCTCGGAGTAGATACATCTGAAGATGAAACGACAGATTCTACTGGAGGAGCAACTAGCACGAGCGATGAAATAATAAATAATCAATCAGCTACCGTACTTGATGCTTCGGAAGATGTAAATTCTGGTCTTCTGATGTGGATTCTTATTTGGCTTATATTACTTATTATTTTAATCTGTTTATATATAATATATAAAAGGAGAAAAAGGAAACAGAATTAATTATTAAAAAAATAACCGCTCGCAATTATGCGAGCGGTTATTTTTTAAGAGACTATGCTCTTGAAACTCCTGTAGCAGCTGGACCTTTTTCGCTTTCGATAACTTCAAAAGAGACTTTGTCGCCTACTCTTAATTCATCGAATGAAACGCCAACGAGCTCCTTTGAGTGGAAGAAAAGATCCTTTGTTTCGCCTTCGCGAGTAATGAATCCAAATCCTTTATCAATAAGAGTTTTGATTGTTCCTGTCATGATATTGTTATTTTTAAATTATTTGCTTGAAACTTCGACTTTGTTCCCCGTGTCTTAACACCCAAATAGTATAACATAATGGTTTGTTCTTGCATAGCAAGAAGAATGTTTATAAGTATATTGTTTAAAAAAGACAATATTACTTTTACCTGCTAATTGGTATGTTATATGTTTCTTATAACCCAATAATATCGTCTTTTTTATGAAATATATCTATAGGATAGAAGCCAGAAAAACAAGACGTGCAAAAAGAAGATTCTGGAATATTTGTAGCTTTTATCATCCCTTCATAAGAAAGAAAATGAAGTGATGTTGAACCAAGGTATCTATTCATTTCTTCAATAGTTTTATTGCATGCTAGTAGATCTTTTTGATTTGGTATATCAATACCATAAAAATCAGGAAATTTAACCGGTGGGGAACTAATCAAGAAATGCACCTCTTTTGCACCAGTTTCAAAAAGCATTTTTACGATTTGTTTTGAAGTTGTTCCTCTTACGATTGAATCATCAATAATAATTATTTTTTTACCATTAATTATATTTTTAAGTGGCGCCAGTTTTAATTTAACACCTTGCTCACGAATATGTTGTTCCGGTTCTATAAAAGTTCTGTGAATGTATCGGCTTTTAATTAGACCCATTTCAAAAGGTATACCTGAAGCATTTGCATAACCAATTGCTACAGGAATTGCCGTCTCTGGAACTGGAATAATTATATCGGCATCAATATTGTTTTCTTTTGAGAGTTGAATTCCAAATCTTTTTCTTACTTCATATACAGACTGCCCGAGTATATTGCTGTCTGGTCTTGAAAAATAAACGAATTCAAATATATCGAGTTTTTGTTCTCCTTTTGTAATTTGTTTTATTCGCATGCCATTTTCGTCAACAACAACCATTTCTCCTGGGTTAACATCTCTGATAAATTCTGCACCAATTGGGTGAAATGCACATGTTTCTGAAGAAAAAACATAACCGCCGTTTAATTTTGCAATGGAAAGCGGACGGATACCAAAATGATCTCTAATTGCGATTATTTTTTCTTTATTAATTATTAAAATAGAAAAAGATCCTGTCATTAGCGGAAAGATTTCTTCAATAGCGACTTCTATTTCTTTCCCTTCTTTAACTAAAGTATGTAATGCCTCAGTTATAATTTTGGAATCAGAAAAGTTTTTATTAGAAATATCATTGCTTTTTGTTTTTAAAAAACTTATTAGTTTATCTGTGTTGGGTATATTTCCGTTATGTACTAGTGCAATATCTTTATCAGATGTTTCTATTGGTTGAGCATGTTCTACGCCTGTACCTGATGATGTTGAATAGCGATTGTGACCGATCGCAATAAAACCGGGAAGATCTTCAATTATTTTTTCATTGAACACTTGAGATACTAATCCTGTATTTTTATAACAAAAAATTTCTTTTCCATTGGATGTTGCAATACCAGAACTTTCTTGCCCTCTGTGTTGTAGTGCATATAAACCAAAAAAGGTTAAACGGCTAACGTCTAATCCTTTTCCATAAATTCCAAATACTCCACATTTTTCTCCTATATTTTCCATTTCTTAATCAAAAATATTTACTAAGAAAGTATCGATAATTCTTTGTTCCATGTTAGAAAAAAATATTTTTTCATTGTAAAGTCTGGTGGCGAGCTCAACTCCAACAAATCTCCAGTGCCATGGTTCATATTCATAGTATGAATTATTTTTTGGATAAGAAAGAATGAAACCGTATCTGTAGGCATTTTCACTAAGCCACTTATATGATGGAGTATCTTCAAAATTAGTTGTGAGAGGTATTTTTACTCCTTCAGTAGTAAGATCTACAGTTGTACCAAGTTGATGTTCAGAATATCCTTGGTCTGCTGAGAATTGATTTGCTCCACTTCCATACGTGACGAGGTAGTCATTTTTAAGTGATGACTGTTCACCAAAAGAACGATACGCAGAAACAATTTGTAATTGGATATTCCAGCTTATGGCCTGGTCTAACATTCTATTTAAGAAAGTTAAAGCCATATTGTGGAATTGAAGAATTTTTGTTTTGTCCCAAATATATCTTTGATCTATTGTTGCAAGACTCATTGGGACATAGTTATCATTAAGAAAATAAACCTTTGAATATTTTTGCAAAAGCTCCTTGTCTGTTTTAGAAAGTTTTTCTAATGTACCAACGGTTCCTGCAATATTACTAATTTTATCTTGAAAAGAATTGCTCTGATTTTGTTGGTCAAGTATTCTTTGTGCAAGTTCTTGACTAGTTAGTGTTGTGGTTGCAAGTGCAGATTCTAAGTTTGTTATCCTTCTACTTAATATTTCTGTAGTAGAGGACATATCATTTTTAAGGGCGATATTATTTTGCGATAAAGAATAAATAAAATAACCAGCTACAATAATAGCAACTAAAGCAATCCCGTTTAAGACAAGTGAGATTATATTTGAATTGAAATATTTTTTGATGGACATTTACCCTATAAAGTTTTAATTTTAATAATGTGACTTTTTAAATGTTAATTAAATTAAACCAGCCGTGTTTCAATAAATTACTATGTGATTTCTTGGAAAACTTTATTGGGTGAATCCGATAAAATTTTTGCCAATAAAATTGTTTGTTTCGACTTTATTCATTAGTAAAATTATAACATAAAAAAACTTAATTAACTTTGAACATGAATTACAAAATACCCAAAAAAGTCTTTGCGATGGTAATCCGAAGCAAACCATCTTTATATTTATAAACACAAATTCTGGATTGCCACGTCATAAAAATTCCTCGGTTGACAGAAAAACAGAGTTTTGTAATTTACAGTTATTGGGCGAGCTTGTAATAATTCAACAATGCCTTTATTCCGGCAAGATTTTCCGCCCATTCAATATTTTCATGAGTTTTTAATTCTACTGTTATTGCAGGGATATTTATTGACGCAAGCCAACCCTCAGCATCTCCTGTAATAGCATAGCTGTCAAAAGTTTTTATTGCTTGATATCCTGATGCTTTTGAATAAGCATTCATAATATTTAATGTTTCTTGAAGAATTCCTGCTTTGCATTCTGATGCATAAACAGCATTTGATTTGCTATGCCAGAAAATCATTGCGGTCGGATTATACTTTAAAACAAAATCACGAATAGATTTTGCTTCGGGTTCGGAAAAAGCGGAAGTTCCTGCACTTACTATTTTGTTTTGCCATGTGCTCGTAGCTTGCCATTTACAATCGAAGTTCCTGTTTAGATCAATATTGTTTGCATTAAAGCGTCCTGAAGCTTCTGATACATCACTTTTAATATCTGCAAGAGAAAATCGCCCTTCTTTTCCGATAACTTTATAAACACCATCTGGGTTTGCCGAAGGTATTACAGTAATCGTCATATTTGAGGGTATGAAAGTAGTTGTCGCATTTAGATAATCGATGAATTGATAGGCGAGAAGGACACTATTCCATTCATAACCACCATGAATACCACCGACAAAAGCTATATGAGTTTTGCCGTTTCCGAAATTATAAGCTTCTATTGATCTGCCTTGAGAGGATTTTCCGATTGCAATAAAAATAATACTTACTATTGTTGTGCCTTTAGTAAAAATCTTACTCATTATTTAGTATAGTATTTTATAATTGCTTTTACTCCAGCCAAGTTTTTATTCCATTCAACATCATTGTGATTTGTAAGAAGAACGCTGATAGCAGGGACATTTATTTTTGCTAGCCAATTTACCATATCACCTGTTGTCGCATAGAAATCAAATTTCTCAAATGCTGGGTATCCAGATGCTTTTGCATAAGCGTTTGTGAGAGCATTTGTTTCTGGCAAGATTCCATTGTGGCAACTTGATGAAAATACTCCACCAGCAGCGCTATAATATACAACAACAGCTTCTGGTTTTTGTGTTTCTATATAATTTTTTACAGCTAAGCTTTCTGGTTCAGAAAATACCGCACTCCCACCACTAACTGTTTTACTTTGCCATTTAGCATTTGCTTGCCAATCACAATTGAAATTTCTGTTAAGATCAACGTCGTTTGCATTGAATCTTCCAGATATTGTTTTACTTTCTGGAGTCGGGACATCACTTAATGAGAAACGTTCTGCTGTACCTACTGTCTTATTTAAACCATCAGGATTTAAAACTGGAATAACCGTAACTTTTAAATTTGCAGGAATAGCACTTGGATTTGCTTTTAAATAATCCATCAAGCTATATGAAAGAGAAACAGTATTCCATTCATAACCACCATGAATTCCACCAACAAATAAAATTTCTGTTGTTGTACCAGTTCCATAATGATATGCAGTTATGTCACGATTTTCTACAGATTTACCAATAACTGTTTCTGCTTTATTAATCGGCTTAGTGCTTGTTGCGTTTGTATCAACTGTAGTGCTTGCTACATTTTGATCATTAACTTTTGTGACATTATTAGATGAGTTATTAATTACATAATAAAAACCAAAACCAACTAGCGCGATAACTATGATCGCAATTATTACTTTTTTCATAATACTACTATTATAACATATATTTAAATTTGCAATATATTTTACTTTATTATCCATTATGATATTATATTTATATGGAAAGAATACCTGATCAAAATAAAATTGAAGATGGTGGAGAAGATATTCCTAATTTTCACGAAATATCCGAAGATAGGAAAGAGCTTCGCAAGGCCGTTTCCGAGCTTGGCGGTAAAGGCGCTATTTTTGATAAGCATTATAAGAAACCGCTCCAAGATATGGATAGACAGGCCGGGACTTTAAAGCAGATGTTGGATGAAATAAATAAGGGTAAGAAGCCAGAGGAGAGAAAAAGTGCTAAAGAATTTTTAAAAGCGCAAAAGACAGAATATGAAGCTGTAGCCGAGAAAGATGGAGCGAATATTGATTATGAACAGATTTTGAAAACTACGCCAGAATTGGGCGAGGTACAGAAGGTGATGGAAAATATTTCTGATTTAAAAGATTTTAGAATGAGGAGAATGTTTGAGCTTTTAAGTCCAGAGACTTCTTTATCGGCTAAAAAGAGAAATGAAGCAGTTTTGAAAACTCTTAAAGAAGAAATCAAAATTGAAGAAGAAAAGCTTGCCCAAGCTGATCCTCTTATTTTACGTCAAACTGAACTGATTGAATATAAGGAAGATTTAGCTAAAAGCGGTCATATTTGCATTACTCCAAATGTAGAAAAAGATTTGGACGCAATAGGTGACAGGATGCTCACTGGCAAGTCGATGTTTCTTCATGGGCCAACTGGTACTGGTAAAACATCTCTCGCTCGTTTTGCCGCTAAACATTCTACTGGTAAGGATCCGGAAATGGTTTTCTGTAATCCGCAAACCAAAGAAAGTAATGTCTGGGGCAAGACAGGTATCAAGCCAGCCAAGGGCGGAGCGATAGAAACTGTAGAGATTTACGGCCCGCTTGCCAAAGCGATGATAGATGGCAAGACGGTTATTTTTGATGAGTTTACAGCTTTGCCAAAAGAGCAGATGGTTTTTATAAAAGGAGTTTTTAATGCCAAGGTGGGGGATAGGATAAATATTGTGGGAAATGGTATTGTGGAAATAGCTCCGGGTTTTCAAATGATTTTTACGGCAAACCTAAAATCCGAGAAAAATCCAGAAAGGCAAGATTTACCACCGGAAATTGCTCGTGAATTTGAACAAAATAACTTGGAAGTAAAATATACCAAACCTGATGAAGCATATGATATTATGCTTTCTCGTTTGTTAAACAGAGATGGTTCTTTAGATATGTCTTTTTATGATTTAAATACTACTTTGCCAAATCTGTGCAAAGTGATGTCTGAAATACAGGAAAGTTATACCAATGAGACAGATAAGGAAGTTGCCAGACGCGCTGGTGCAATGGACGCTTCGGGAAAAGTATATTCTTTGAAAAAGTTTGTTATGACTCAGGGTTCTATAGAAGCCATTTTATCTTCATGGTTGATTGAGAAACAGACCGGCAAGCAAGAGAGATTTTTCTCTGAATTTTTAGATGAAAGATTTAAAACCGCACTTACTTTTAAAGAGTATCCAAAAGAAGACCGTGTTTTAGTAGCCAAAATTTTAGCATCAAAAGGTTTTTTACTCACTCTTGATCCAAAAGAATTAGACCTGCCAGAAGATATTTTTAAACTAAATACTATCAAAGCAATGCGTGGGGAGGATGCGATAGAAGAACTTCAAAAAGCAAGTGGGGCGGTAAAGCATTTGACTTTGAAAGAAGTGGCGATGCTAGACCCTTTTGGTAAGCGAGCTGAAATGTTAAAAGGTAAAGCGGAAGCACTTTTGGGAGATGAGAATGCTGAGAAGGGGAACGACTTTAGTAAGAATCTGAAGAAAAAATTAAAAGGAAAATTAAGAAAGAATCGGGAAGCACTTGATTTAGAGTCTATTAAGACGGAGTTTTCTTCATTTCTTGAACAGACATATAAAATATGGAGTATTTCTGATGAAAAAATAAAAAATGCAGTTATAAGCCCAAAAATTATTGACCCTAAAACAGAGGATTACCAAGCTCGCCAAACTGATGTGGATGTTTCTAAATTTGGTGAATTTACAGTTAATCCTGATACTCAAGGCCTAGATTGGGAAGCACTTAAAGATAAGATTTTTATACCTGATCTCTCATCATTAAATGGCAGACCTCTAAGTGAAGTAGCAAAATATCTAATAGATAATTTCTCTGATAAATACAAAATCCCCGGTATTGAATTCTGGAAGTATATGTTAGAAAATCCAGATAAAGTGCCTGTTGATGTAAAAGGAGTAAATTTGAAAGATGGTAATTATTATTTTAACTTTGGTTCCCTCGTTCGCAATTCCGGTGGTCGCTGGCTCGTTCCTTTTGCGCGTTGTTACGGGTCGGGTTGGAATCGCAATGCGTTTAGGTTGGTTAGCACTTGGAGTCAGGGCTA
>JAPLZG010000116.1:23967-27064 GCA_026395155.1 Candidatus Tayloriibacteriota bacterium
ATTTAACCCGCACCAAATCCAGCGAGTTTCCATTTATCACTAAACACTAAAACTGAGGATTTTGGTGCTGGGGTTTGATCTTTGATTGCCCGCCGTTCCTACGGCGGGCGTTTGTCTTTCCCTTGTTTCCCTTGATTTTGATTTCTTTTGATCTTTGTGACTTCAATTTTTCTGAATTATAGTGGTGCGAAGCACCTCCATCAAATCACGACTTTTTGGAAAAAGGCGGGGTGGCTATTCTGATGGACGGGGCGGTTGTGTGGGTGTTATACTGTTTTAGCATTTGCAAATATGCGTGCGGAGTTAACCCTGTTAAATTAATTTTGCCTCGCAAAATTACCGTATTACGGATTTAACAGGGTGAATCCTTCACGATGCAATGTCGAGATATATGTCACCAGAATTTTCTGCGAAGTTTCAAAGAAAAGTGTGTTTCATATTATAAAAAAGAAATAAAAAATCTGTGCAAAGACTATGGCATTGTGATGCCGAATTATATTCAACCGGTACAATTGGGTAAGGCCTCTTGCTGGTGGTGGACTGGGAGGTCTTTGCACTATCATTCCCTCGTTCGCAATTCCGATGGTCACTGGAACGTTCCTTATGCGAATTGGAACGGGTCGGATTGGAATCGCAATGCGAATAGGTTGGATAACACTTGGAATCAGAACTATCGTGTTGTCCTCCTCGTTACTTTTTATTTTTTCCAAACGGTTCGGCGACTTTTGCCGAACCGTTTTGGTTCTGGTGTTCTGTTTGGTTTCTCCAGCCATATAATCTCCGTCCAATTTCTTCCATTTTTAGGGAGATCTCATAAAAAGCATCTTCTTTTAAGCCTTTTAATTCAAATAATGCATAGAGCATAAACTTTAGTAAGTCATTTTTAGTATTAGCCTTGTCTATCAAAATTATTTTCTTTTCTGAATCGGCAAATATAGCGAGGTAGATAGTTTCTATTATTTCCGCAAAGATAGAGTCTATCCGCACTCCCATGGAATAGCGGAGCATCTTGGGAATATGTCTGGAATTACTTTGCCAAAAGACATAGGCCTCAAGTATATTTAATGGAATACCTGATAACTTCTTCGGTTGAGCACAGACTTTCTTTATAATATTCATAATCTAACAATTATAATGCATAAAGGTAAAATATACACGGGTAAATTTGAAGAAATTTTTTCTTATCAGTCTTTCTTTTAATTTATCGCATAATATTTTTGATTTAAAAGAGGAAGTTATAAGTGGTAGTTATTATCATGGAAATTATGAATTCTTCCAAATCAGGGAGCCAAAACTTCGGGATATTCATAAAGCTACAGTGAGAGATAGAATAATGCATCATGCCATATACAGGGCAGTTTATCCATATTTTGATAAATTATTTATTTTTGATTCGTATTCCTGCCGTTTGGATAAAGGAACTCATAAAGCTCTAGCTAGATTCAAGTCTTTTGTTAGAAAAGAAAGTCTAAATAATACTAAAACTGTTTGGATATTAAAGGGCGACATCCGTAAATGTTTTGCTTCCATTGATCATCAGATTTTGAAAAATATAATTAGCCGTCACATAATTTGTCCAAAATCTATTCAAGTCATATATGCGGTGATAGACAGTTTTCCGAAAGGCATACCGCTAGGTAATCTTACATCTCAACTTTTTATTAATCTGTATTTAAATGAATTTGATCAGTATGTAAAAAGAGTTTTGAAAGTTTCTAAATATATTCGTTATGCGGATGATTTTGTGATTTTTTCCAGAAATAAAATATGGCTTGAAAATTTAATTTTGGATATTAAAATATTCTTAGCCGATAACTTAAAATTAGAATTGCATCCGGATAAGGTATTTATAAAGACAGCCAGTTCCGGTCTAGATTTTCTTGGTTGGGTACATTTTGAAAAGTATCACATATTGAGAACTCGTACAAAAATAAGAATGTATCAAACCATTTTTCCTGATACTAAATCGGAAGTGATTGCTTCGTATTTAGGTTTATTGGATTACGGGAATACTTTTAAAATCAAGACTGATTTACTAGAAAAGATTGAGCATTTGAAAGATTTGTAGAATAATATATAATATCCAATATGACTTTTGAATCACCAATCACCCAAATGACGAAAGCCACCAAAAAACCAGAAGCTTCTCCTAATTCTGAGAAGTCTCAAGCTGAACTCCGTCAAATTCTTACCGAAAAGATGGAGTTTAGATATCTATGAAGATAAATTAGAAAAAGGAGAGTTTGATGATCAGGAAGGTGAAGCATCTGGCAGTGGAGAAAAAAGAAAAATACAAATGCAGAGAGAGCTATTAAATGCCGATGCTAAATTAGACAAAATGAAAGGTATGCTTGATAGCGGGGAGGAACTGCCACAAGGACTGATTTTATCCTCAGAAAATCTAAAGCTTCAAAATCAGGTTTTTCTGCAGGAGACCTTTAAAGGGTGGTATGACGAAGCCCGATCTAAAGTTGAACAAGTCCCTATTCTTGTAAGCCCTAATGACCAAGATTTTACTACACTAAAAGATGATATAGACAGTACTAAATTTGGTGAATATACTCTAAACCCAGATACACAAAATCTAGATTTTGAAAACATTCCAGAATCTAAAATTCTAATACCAGACCTCTCTGCATTTGTCGGCCAGTCACTTTCTGAAGTCGCCAAACATTTGGTAGATACTTATTCTAATACGCATTATCTACCCGGTGTAGAATATTGGAAATGGTTGATAGAAAATCCAACTAAAAGTCCAGCTAAAATCAAAGATGGTAACTATTATTTTAACTTTGGTTCCCTCGTTCGCTTTTCCGGTGGTCGCTGGAGCGTTCCTTGTGCGTCTCGGAGCGGGTCGGCTTGGGGTCGCGGTGCGGATGGGTTGGATAGCACTTGGGATCGGAGCTATCGTGTTGTCCTCCTCGAGATTTAACCCGCACCAAATCCAGCGAGTTTCCATTTATCACTAAACACTAAAACTGAGGATTTTGGTGCTGGGGTTTGATCTTTGATTGCCCGCCGTTCCCACGGCGGGCGTTTGTCTTTCCCTTGTTTCCCTTGATTTTGATTTCTTTTGATCTTTGTGACTTCAATTTTT
>JAPLZG010000005.1 GCA_026395155.1 Candidatus Tayloriibacteriota bacterium
GGAAATAGTATAGTAGTTGAGATTCTCGACAAAGCAAAAAGTAGTACAAATGAAGTCTATACGTATGAAACAGGTAAGTTGGTCTCTGCAGACTTGGAGACATACACGTACATTATCCTTAAAGCGAAGGTTAGAGTTCATATGGAGGAAGGTAAAGTAATGTATGGAGATGATGTATCCCTAGCTCCTGGAAAGTCTTTTGGATTTATAACCGACAACTTCAACTATAATGACTATATCATCTCCAAGATTGAATAAAAATACCCCTAATATGACATTCCAAATTCATTCAAAGGGAGACAGTATGCTCCCCATCCTAATGAATGGAGATATAATCGAATTTACCAAATCCTCGTATGAGGAATTATCAGTAAATGATATCGTCCTTATATATCATAATGGCATATTTTTAACCCACAGACTCATTTACAAAGTAAAAAAATATTGCATTACACGCGGAGATAATAATGCCAAGTCAGATACTCAAGTAAAACCTGAACAGTTGATTGCAAAGGCGATACGGTTTAAGAGAAAAGGAATTTGGCACAACATACAAGAGATGTATATTTCCCAATCATTGACATATCTCACAGAAATCTCAAAACTTATCAAACTTCTGCGACAGAATAAAATTAGGCATGTATTTTTAAAGGGTGTTATGATTTCTCTCCGATACGAATCACGTATACCTCAAAGGATTTATGCTGATTGTGATATTTTAATTCAAAGAGAACAATCCAAACAAATTGAAGAAGTTTTTAATATATTAGGATATAGAAAGATAAACGAAACTTCATTAAAATCCATATCCGAAAATGAATCTCCTGAAATTAGTTTCATTAAAATTATTGGGAAGACACCTGTTGTATTTGATGTCCATCTTGAGCCTGTTTTTTTAATGACAAAACTAGGTGGTATGAACTTGCTATATTCAAAAGATAATAGAGTTAAATTGGGTAAAATACTTATTGATTCCTCTGAAAAAATAAAGATAGGTGGATTATCATACTCTCTATTAGATTCATCAATGCAGATATTATATTTAGCACTCCATGTGTTTCATCACAATTATACGGATATAGTGCGTTTGAAGCTTATTGATGCGGTGATAAGAAAAGCAACAAAGCGTAAAGGAATGTGGAAATTTTTTATAAAGGCTACAAATGATTTTTCTTTGCAGAACTATATTATCCCTGTTT
The DNA here is from genome assembly GCA_026395155.1 of Candidatus Tayloriibacteriota bacterium. Lineage (GTDB taxonomy): Bacteria > Patescibacteriota > Minisyncoccia > Phycocordibacterales > GWA1-40-21 > Bog-1340. Next base: position 1,200 of record JAPLZG010000005.1, read on the forward strand.
TAATACAATTAAAAGTATATTTTACGTCTCCCATTCCTCAATCGGTATTTAAATCGCTACAGACAGATTTTTTTACTAGAAAAGTTGGTGAATGGGCTGCAAATTCCATAGATGTATTTAGTCAGGATAATAGGATTCGCGCAGGAATAAGACGATTTATATTAATCTTTATATTATCTCCAGAACCATACCTTAAAAAGATCTTATTATTTTTATACCCAGGGACAATTAAGTCTGTATTTTTGGTCATTTATACAAAAATATATATGATTATAAAAAATAGATCAGTTCAAAGGAATTAATCATAAGCAAGCAAACCCCTCATACTATAAAATGTATATATGCGTATTGAAAGCGGATATTCCTTATCGCCCCGGGAAGAACGGATAGAACTTCGTTCAAAACGTGTTCAAGAACACATTTCTAATTTCACCCGTAACCCTCAA
>JAPLZG010000022.1 GCA_026395155.1 Candidatus Tayloriibacteriota bacterium
ATTTTGAAGACACCAAAGATTCCAAACTTTTTTCTACTACTTCAAGTGTTTCATTATAAAAGGGTAATAGTATTAAATGATAAATGTGATTATACTTAAAATTTACAAGTCTCTCTGACCAATCTAAATCTAAATTATGTTTTGTCTTTTTCCAATTTTGATAGAGATAAATAGAAAAATATATAGTTTTTAAAAGCCAATAAAGATCAAAAAGAATTATAAGAATTGCCCCTGTAAAAGGAAAAAAAATAGGAATAGCAAAAATTGAAACGATAGTAATCCAAGTCAAAAATCCAGGAAGGATTTCTAAAATACGATAAACCACCCTATCAAGACCATCCAAATCGGTAGCGCGTCCTATTTTATAATAAATACTATCTCTAAAAATCATTATATTGGTCTTAAATAAAAGGCCGGTATTACCGGGCTTTTCCTAAACATAATCTGAGCCACCTCCCAGGATCTTTCCTTCGACTAAATTCTCGCCGTCGCTCAAATTTGTCTAGGCACCTTCCTTACAGGAACAGTACACCTTTTTGATATTTTAATTCACTTTGTTCTTAAAATATCTAAAAAGGTCTTTTATTTGGGTCCCGACCCAAATTTCAACTCGCTATCTCGTCTGTTGACTCGATAAAGCTCCGACGTTCAAGCCTTGGAAGCAAGCAATAAAATTGCTTGCTAGCTGTCTCATTCACTTCGTTTCTGAGCCACCTCCCAGGCTTGAACTGGGGACATCCACTTTACAAAAGTGGCGCTCTACCAACTGAGCTAAGGTGGCTTAAAAAATCAAATTTTAAATATCTCATGCCTTCTGCAGATCTGTCGTAGACATGAAAAACTCAAAACGCTGAATTCTCATATCTATATCAATAATCTAACAAAAAAATGATTAAATTACAACACCCGATATAATAGGATCTTATCAATAATCTTTTTAGTATTCCCATACCCCAACATCCCCAAATAAGATAATAGTGTTTCTTCTTTCTGACTTTCTTCCAATCTTCTAAACATTCTACATTTTGTAGAAGTCCTCAATACTCTATGATATGGAAAATGCACCCAGCCCAGAAAATCCACGCCCGAAGCCAAAGTTTTGATGAATATCTTATTTGGATGAATAGTCAATTTTAATTTCTTGAGTAAAAATTCAGTTATAATAGGAATAATTTTCTCTAGTTCTTCTCTATCTTGTGAGAAAAATACAAAATCATCAGCATATCTAATATAATACTTTACATTTAATTTATGTTTTACAAATTGGTCAAATTCATTCAAATAGATATTTACAAAAAGTTGTGATGTTAGATTACCAAGTGGCAGACCTTTATATATAATCCCACTATAAAAACTTTTAATAATATCTCTTAGTAATAATAAAATATTTTTATCTTTTATATCTCTTTTTAATATTTCAAAAAGAATTTTTTGATCGATTGAAGCAAAACACTTCTTAATATCTCCTTTCAAAATCCAAACTGTTTTAGTGTGATTAAATGACGCTTTTTTTCCAAAATCTCTAAATCTATTCAGTGCTTTATGAGTTCCTTTACCTAATCGACAAGAATATGAATCAAAAATAAACTTTCTGTCATAAAAAGGATACAAAATTCTATAAATTGCTCTGTGTAAAACTCTATCTCTTATAGTAGCTATATGAATATCTCTTGGTTTAGTATCATTTATTTTACGAGCTTGATATTTTCCATGAGTATAAGTTCTGTCTTTTAAATCAGCATGCAAAGCCAAAATATTATCCATCAATCTTAATTTGAATTCCTGCACACCATTCTTATTATTTTTACCCCTTGAAAATTCTTTCCACGCAAGGAGTAAATTTTCTAAAGATATGATATGTTCGTAAGTATGAATCAGAAAATTCCTAATCATATAAATAATATTTACCCCCCCCCCGCAAGTTTTGAAGACAAAACTTGCACCGGTAATTACAAAATTAAAAGATAGCTATGGATTATGGCAAAAATATTTTGCTATTTTCCCAAAAGCCAACCGTTTTACTCTTGGTTCAAAGATAGACCAGATATTCCTAAGTACTATTGAATATTGCTTCTTAGCCAGCTATGCTAATCAAACTGAAAAATCTATCTTTATGGACAAAGGGATTTCCCGCCTAGACCTACTTAAACTACTTATCCAACTAGCTTGGGAAATAAAAGCCATCACATCGAACGATTATATTACTATTTCCCAATCCCTTTCCGAAGCAGGACAACAGCTCGGTGGTTGGAAAAAATCTACCTTACAAAAAACTCCCGCTAAATAAAACGGGAGAAAAATTAATAGTGGCGAACGCCGAGGAAACGGCAGTTGCCATTCCACTCATTGTCGTAGTAGTTCAGGTTCGCATTCCGCTTGGAACCATCCCTGTAGAGATAAGCGACCTGCCGATTACCGTTGAGCTTGGCGACCGAACTTGTAAAAAATGGCATCTGTAGCGTTACCCTAGAATACTCGTCAGGACGCATGAGTCTTCGTGATCTTAATCATCACTTACCATTTTTCACCAACTGTCTTTTTTTATTTCTTTACTTATAGAACACTCTTCAGGAAACCGTAATCGCCCAAACTCTCATTCTATAGGTTGCGATCACATTACCCGAAACCGTGGTCGCAGATTTTTCATGTGACTTCCACAGTTTAGCAAAATAAAAGCACCCCCGCAACCTAAGTTGTGAGAGTGCAAAGGGTCCAAGTGTCCAAGATTCCAAGGGTCAAACCCCAGGATCGATGGACAAAGGACAGATGCGAACGCCGAGGAAACGGCAGCGGCCATTCCACTCATTGACGCAGAAGTTCAGGCGCGCATCCCGCCAGGAACCATCCCCGTAGAGATA
>JAPLZG010000084.1 GCA_026395155.1 Candidatus Tayloriibacteriota bacterium
AATATCATGGATATAACAATTAGAAATGCAGTATTAGGAGACATTGATACAGTACAGAATTTTAGTTTAACTGATGAATTAAAAAACCCAAATAGTGAGCCACAAAAGAAATGGTGGTTTGAAGCTTTCATAAAAGAAAAACAGATATTCTTCGTGGCAGAAAAAGACAAAAAAATTATTGGCTTTGTCTTGGCAGAAAGAACAGTTGGAAATTGTGTGCTAATACAAGATATTTTTGTCGAAAATGCTTTTAGAGGTTTGGGTATTGGGAAAAGTTTGATGGACAAAGTGGAAAGTGAAGCAATTAAAAATAAATATAGACTTATATATACATACAGTGATGTAGAAAATAAGAAAACACCAGAATTTTATAAAAAACTAAATTATGAACCAAGCCATTTAGTTCAAGAATTTCTTAAATTTCTATAAAAACACCGCAAGGTGTTTTTTGTTTTGTGATATTAAAAAGACTGGATTCCCGTCTGCACGGGAATGAGAGAGGGGAAGATTAGGGATGGTTTGCCACCCGCCCGAACGACTGTTCAGTCGGGCAGGCGGATGATTACATCCTCGCAAAGACAGAAAGAAAAAAATGACAAAAAACTGTGATATACTTTCTTTTTAGTTTTGTATTTATTCGTATCCACTCGCCCGCCCGAACGACTGAAAATATTTTAGTTCAGTCGGGCAGGTATTATTAGTAATATTTGTATATTAGTATCTTAAATTATGAATTTCGCAAAAACTTTTAGTGCTCAAACTGTCGGGCTTGGTGCAAAAATAATTGACGTGGAGGTAGATCTTTCAAAAGGACTAAATGCTTTTACAATCGTTGGGCTTCCAGATAAGGGTGTAGAAGAAGCGAAAGATAGAGTTTCTGCATCTATTAAAAACTCAGGATATGATTCTCCTAAAAGTAAAAATCAAAAAGTAGTTGTTTCCCTCGCTCCGGCAGATATAAAAAAAGAAGGTCCTGCATTTGATGTAGCAATATCTCTCGCATATCTATTAGCCAGTGATAATATAAAATTTGATGCAAAGAAAAAACTTTTTTTAGGTGAGCTTTCTCTTGATGGAAATTTAAGAAAAATAAATGGAGTTCTCCCGATAATCGCCGAGGCAAAATCTCGTGGTTTTACGGAAGTTTTTTTGCCAAAGGACAACGCGATAGAAGCAGCATTAGTTTCAGATATAGATATTTATGGTGCAGAAAATCTAAAAGAAATAATTAATCATTTAAATGAAATCCCTCGACGAGGCTCGGGACAAATTGTTAAAGATAATTTGAAAACCGATGAGGATATCGACTCAGAAATTTTTGGGAAAAAAATAAAATTAATTTCTAAAAAAATATCTGTACAACCACAAACTGAAATAATTTTTGAAGATGAAGAACTGCTAATTGATATGAGCGAAATAAAAGGGCAGGAGACAGCGAAAAGAGGACTAGAAATCGCTGCAGCTGGTGGACATAATATTGCAATGTATGGTCCTCCAGGAACAGGAAAAACAATGCTTGCAAAAGCATTTAGCTACATTCTTCCTCCTCTTACTTTTGATGAAATACTAGAAATAACATCTATTCATTCTGTTGCAGGGACTTTAAAAAATAACATAATAACTAAGCCACCGGTTCGAGCCCCACATCACACAGCCTCTTATGTCTCAATCGTAGGAGGTGGTACGACACCAAAACCCGGAGAAGTTACTCTCGCGCATGGTGGAGTACTTTTTCTAGATGAATTTCCAGAATTTGATAGAAAAGTTATTGAAACACTTAGAGAACCACTTGAAGAAGGTGAAATAAGTATTTCTCGCGCAAAAGGGACACATAATTTTCCTGCAAATTTTATTTTAATTGCAGCAATGAATCCTTGTCCATGTGGAAATTTTGGATCAAAAACAAAAGAATGTATTTGTAAACCTACAGACTTACTACGATATCAAAGAAAAATATCTGGACCAATAATAGATAGAATAGATATGTGGGTAGAGGTTTCAAAAATTGATTATGAAAAACTCGGAGAAAAAGAACCAGGGAAAAAAGAAACACCAGAAATAAAAAAGAGAATTGTAAAAGCTAGAGAGATCCAAAAAGAAAGATTTGAAAAAGCAAAAAGAAAAATAAAAGTAAATAGTGAAATGGAAGCAAAAGATATTGGTAAAATTGCCGACCTCAACGATAAAGCAAAAGAAATTTTAAATACTTCCGCTAAAAGATTAGATCTATCAGGTCGTGCATATCATAGAGTAATTAAACTCGCTCGCACAATCGCAGATTTAGATAATTCTAAAGAAATAAACACTTCACACATTCTTGAAGCACTTCAATATAGACCGAAAAGAAACACCCAAACTATTTAATCTGATTTATTTTAAAAGTCAGATCTGATATTTCTCTTTCTTTTGCATTTACCTCATTTTTTAATTTTGCGATATCTGCAGAAATAGTTTTTAATTCAGTATCAAATTTTGTAGATAGCCTTTCCTGTTCTAATAGTTTGGTCTTTAATTCTTCAATCTTTTTTCTCTTTGCCTCAGCTTGTTTTTTTGTAGTAAGAGAATCTTGCTCCGATATTTTTATTCCACTTTCCGTTTTTGTTAATTCTTGTTTCAGTCTTATTTCAAGATTCCTATTTTCTGTTTCTTTTCTATCTAAATCTATCAGAGTTCTTTTATCATTCTGAACTTTAGTATTAAGTCTGGCAATTTCATCTTGCAATTGTTTAACTTTTCTTTCTTCCTCTTCTAGCTCTCTTTTTCTCTTTTCTTCATCTGACTCTAAAACTCTCTCTTGTTTTCTAGCTGTCTCAATTTCTCCCTTGATCTTATCCAGCGTTTTTTGAGAAGAATTTTTTGCATCAGCTTCTGAAGTTAAACTATTCGCACCTGAACTTACGGCGTTTTCTTCTTTTTGTAATTCTGCTTTAATCGAAACGAGAAGTCTTTTGGATGCTAAAATATCGCGCTCTAATAAAGAAAGCCTCGTTTCTTTAGAACGAAGTTCTGTTTGTGCTTTTACCAATTCATTCTTTCTATTAGAAGACTGCATCTGTAAATCAGTTTTTTCTCTTTGCCTTTTTGCAAGAGCAATCATTTCTTGATCTCTTTTCGCCTCCTCGGCCAATTTTACTTTATTAAATGGATCAGAATTTCCTATATTACTCATATGTAGATATTATAGCATTAGAAAAGAAATAGACGAGTTTTGCTTCGCAAAACTCGTCTATTTAATATTCAATATTCGACATTCTATATTCTCTACCTAGAATGGGTTTTTCGCACCTCTAATCTCAAAGTGAATGTGCGGACCTGTAGAATTTCCAGTATTTCCTGTCATACCAATAACTTGTCCTTGCACAACAGTATCACCGTCAGAAATAAATGTTTCACTTAAGTGTCCATAAACAGTTTGTGTTCCGTTATAATGTGAAATAACAATATATTTTCCATAACCACCATTCCAACCAGATGATCTGCTAATAATTACTTGTCCAGAAGCTGCAGCAAGAACAGGAGAACCAACATTTATTCCAATATCTATACCATTATATCCATGTAGTTTTTGTGTCTTAACACCACCAATAACTGGTCTTATATAATAACCGGCATATTCTGGACCACCACTTCCACCCTTTAAAGGATTTTTTACAGCAATAGTCGTACCACTAACTTTTACAGAACCCTCACCATCAGGAATTATTATTTGATTACCTATAGAAAGAACAGTATCCTCATTCAAATCATTAAACTGCATGATTTCATTTGAATCAGCTTTATATTTTTTGGCTATAGTCTTTATCGTATCACCCTTAACAACCGTATGGATTGTTCCGGAAACAGGCAAAATCACAAGAATTTTACCCTCTTTTAGAGTTTTAGCAGTAACATCATTTGCCCAGACAATTGTATTTACAGAAACACCAAACATTTGAGCTATTCCCGACAGAGTATCACCTTTTCTGACCATATATCTACTTATTTGACCTGAATTTACAGAATCGTCTATATCAGCGAGAGTTCCGGAAGGGCCATTTTCAGACAAAAGAGCTTCATTTCCAACAAATGAGATGTCTCCACCGCCTTTTGATCCTTCTAAATCGTATGTCACGACATTTTGAAGTAATGGTATATTTTGAGAATTTTTTTCTATATATGAATTTTGTTGAGAAATATTTTTTGATGAATTATTTGAAATCCAATCTGTCAAAAAAGAAAAAATACCAGCATTTGCTGGTACTGGAACCATAGAAAATAAAGGAGAAACCAAGACAAGAGAAATAAACCACTTTGACAATGTGGCTCTAAATATAGCTTTTATAGATTGGCCCATAGACTTTTTAGAGTCAAATTGGCCATTTTTATGATTTTTTGTTGAAATAAGCCGATTTTATTAAGGGAATTCGGTATGTTTCTGTATAAAATGGCTCTATTGAGCCATTTAGTATTATTGGGACAGTCTTTAACTGAACAATATTAATGATACTACCCCACAAAATAGAGTCAACTGAGTTATCCACAGGGAAGCTTTTAGCTGTTAGGTGTCATACCATTGGTAGATCTGTCATATCTACGACAGATCTCTCGAAGAGATGACCGTAGGCATGATTAGCTTTTAGAAAAAAAGGTTTTGAGGATTTTCGCACGACCTAATTTTCTTGAGCGAAGCAATTAGAAAATGGGAGTACTCTTGTGGTGCGCGAAAATCCTCAATCCTATAAAAATTTTCTTAAATTTTGTTTAAAACACTTTTAAGTATATGATGTAGCAGTCAGTATTTTTAATACACTAGCAAAAACTTTAACGGGTAAACACAATGAAACATTTAGAAGGATTAAACGAAAAACAAAAAGAGGCCGTTTTGCAAAAAAATGGACCAGTTTTGATAATTGCTGGAGCTGGAGCAGGTAAAACGAAGACAATTGCGCACAGAATTCTGCATTTGATAAAAGAAGGTGTTTCACCTGAGAATATTCTTGCAATTACTTTTACAAACAAAGCGTCAAAAGAAATGAGAGAAAGAGTTGAAAAAATAATTTCAGAAGACAAAAACCTCAATCTCCCGATATCATTCACCAGTAAACCATTCGTTAGTACGTTTCACTCACTTGGTGTTCACATCATTAAAGAAAATAGCAAATTGATTGGACTTACAAGAAATTTTTCTATTATGGATAGAAGTGATTCTTCAAAATTAGTAAAAGAATGTCTTAAAGATCTCGATATTGATTCGAAACAATTTGAACCAAATAAGATACTAAATATTATTTCGAGAGAGAAAGGTGATTTAAAAAGTCCTAGCGATTATTCTGCTGAATCTGAAAAAAACGGATACACATTACAAGCTGTTACGGCAAAAGTCTGGCCTCTATATGAACAGAAACTTTCAAAAGAAAAAGCGCTTGATTTTGATGATTTATTATTAAAAAGTTATAACTTATTAAAAAATAATAAAGATGTTTTAGAGCATTATCAAAATCTTTGGAAATATATTCACATAGATGAATATCAAGATACAAATAAAGTTCAGTATATGACGGCAAAACTTCTTGCACAAAAAAATAGAAATATTTGTGTGGTAGGGGATATAGATCAAAGTATTTATAGCTGGCGTGGTGCAGACATACAAAACATTTTAAGCTTTGAGGAAGATTATCCTGAAGCAAAAGTAATTTTGCTTGAACAAAACTATCGTTCAACACAGACGATACTTGCAGTAGCAAATGAAGTTATAAAAAAGAATAAATTAAGAAGGGAAAAAAACTTATTTACAAAAAATGTAGAAGGAGAAAAAGTTTCATTTTTGAAAGCATTAAATGAAATAGAAGAAGCGAAGTTTATAGCAAAAAAATCGCAGGAATTAATAGGAAGCGGTGTTGATCCAAAAGAGATTGCAGTCTTATATAGAGCCAATTTTCAATCAAGAGCACTTGAAGAAGCTTTTCTTACAGAAAGTGTGCCTTATCAAGTTTTAGGGACCAAATTTTTTGAAAGAAAAGAGGTTAAAGATGTTATTTCTTTTCTTAGAGCTAGCGTAAATCCAGAAAGTTTAAGTGACCTAAAAAGAATAATAAATGTCCCTGTTAGAGGTATAGGAAAAGTTACAATCTTAAAGATTTTTGAAGGTAAAAAAAATGAATTACCAGCCGGAGTAAAAGAAAAAGTGAATAGTTTTTTTAATTTACTTGAAAGAATAAAAAAAGAGACTGAAGAAAATAAACCATCAGAAGTAATCAAATTTATTATAAAAGAAAGCGGGCTCGAACTTGAATTACAAAAAGGAAATGAGGAGGATAAAGAGAGATTAGAAAATATGCGTGAACTTGCGACTCTTGCTATTAAATATGATCATTTTCCAAAACCAGAAGGAATAGAAAAACTTATCGAGGAGTCGGCACTAGCGTCAGATCAAGATTCTCTTGACATGTCTGCGCGAGCAGGGAAAAATGAAAATGCAGTGAAGCTCATGACAGTTCACGCTTCAAAAGGCTTGGAATTTGATTATGTTTTTATTACTGGACTTGAAGAAGATTTATTTCCACATCAGCCGGTTGGGAAAGATGAAAAAACTCCTGAAGAAACTGGCCCCCGACCGCTTCGAGGACATCATCGCCGTACTCGCGCTCTATCGTCCCGGCCCGCTGGGTTCGGGAATGGTCGATGACTTCATCCTGCGCAAGAAAGGCCAGCAGAAGATCGACTATTTCATCG
>JAPLZG010000113.1 GCA_026395155.1 Candidatus Tayloriibacteriota bacterium
AAATTTGGTAAAAATAATAAAATTCCTACCAAAATAAAAAAACCATATCTAGAAGCTATGTCAGAAAAAATAAATTTTCGCCCGACAGGCAAAAGTGAAAAAAGTATTTTTGACCCATCAAGCGGTGGAATTGGTATAAGATTAAAAATCGCTAAAGCAATGTTTATCTTTACGACAAATACCAAACTCGTTATAAAAGTTCCAGAAATACTATTCGCCACTAAAATTCTTATTAAAACTCCAAAAATTAATGCAATAAGGATGTTTGAAAGTGGCCCAGCCAAAGCAACAAGAGGTTCTGCTATTTTTCTGTTTCGAAGGTTATATGGATTGTATGGAACTGGTTTTGCCCAACCAATCATGAATCCAACACCAGAAATAGCGAGAAAAAATGGAAGCAAAACAGAACCAAACCAATCAATGTGTTTAAGTGGGTTTAATGTAAGTCTACCTTCATATTGTGCAGTCTTATCACCAAAAGCAAGAGCCATCGCACCATGAGAAATTTCATGAATTATTACTGATATAACAAGAATTGCTATTTTAAAAATTATATTTATGTCCATTTTATTATTTTTTTGTCATTCCTAAATTTTTATGTCTTTTCTGTTATTCCGTTGCACCAGAAGGGCACTTCCATTTTCTAATTGCTTCGCTCAAGAAAATTTGTCGAAAACAGGATCCGCCTGTTCCGTCAACCGATGGTAATCCCTTGGCAATCCATCTTTTTTCTATTTTTTAATTTTCTCTCATCATCCTATTCTACATTCTACACTCAACATTCTCCAAAATTATAAACCTTGAACTTTTTTCTTTACTATGATAGCATAGCACAACTAAGTTAAATAATAAAAAATATGGCAAAAATCTGTCCAATAACAAAAAAAGGTTCAATAATGGGTGGTGGTTATAGCAACGCAACTAGAGCTACGCAATTTAACCCTACCGGAAAAGTTAGAAAATTCATCAACTTACAAAAAAAGAGGATCTATATTCCTGAACTTAAAAAAACAGTAATATTAAAAATTTCTACAAAGGCTTTGAAAACAATACAAAAAAATGGTGCCTATGCAACATTGAAGAAAGCAAAACTCATATAAAGACTGAATGTCGAATATTGAATAACTAATATAGGAAATTAAAAAACAGGATTTTTGCGGAAGCAAAAATCCTGTTTTCGATGGAAACAAAAAGATAAAACGACTACAAGATCACTCTTTGGAAAAAAAACTTACGCCCTTGCCAGGCCTCTCATTTTCCCATTTCAAATGAGCGGGGCACTGTGTTTTAAAACAACGGCTATGGACCCATTCCTCAGGCTTTATTTTTTTACCTATTTCGCAACGTCCTTCACGACAAGGGTGCCGAGAAAACCACTCAGCAAATGTCTCGCACTTTTTTTCTTCGTCAGCCATAACGCGACTCCTTTCTTAATAAAGATCAAAAATCTCTATATTATAAACTATACCAAACAAAATATATGTCAAGAAAATCTCCGACAACTAACAACAATTATCTAACGACTACTCCCCCTCCATCTGTAGAAAAAATAATATCCCCGTTATTAAATGTCTCCAATATATTTGTTTTGACATCATTCAATGCATCAACAATTTCTTTATGTGGATGTCCAAAACTATTATCAAGGCTTGCTGAAATTATAGAATATTCTGGAGATACTGCAGAAAGAAATTCCGGAGATAAAGAATTCTTGGAGCCATGATGAGCAACTTTTAAAACATCACTCTTTAAATTTATTCCGTCTGTATTTGCAAGAAAATCCAAAACATCAGTTGGTGCATCACCTGTTAAAATAAAACTTGAATCACCATAAAAAAGTTTAGCAACTATGGAATATTCATTTGTGTCTTTACCTTCTGGTGGAAGATTCGGATATAAAATTTTCAGCAATACTCCATCACCAAAATCTATTATCTCCCCTTCTCTCAAAACCCCTGTGTCGATATTATTATCAATAATTTCTTGTTCAACTTCTTTAAAAGTTCCTGTCTCAGATATCATCCCATTAGTAAAATACTCATTTACTGAATAATTTTTAAAAACTTCTGGCAACCCACCAATATGATCCTGATCCGGATGTGTAGAAATTACAAAATCAATACTTCTATCATAAAACGGCATAACCCTTCCTAAAGCATTTAAAATATTTTTATCAGGTCCAGAATCTATAAGCATCTGATTGCCATTCGGTGATTCAATAAATACTGCATCACCTTGTCCCACATTAAGAAAAGTAACTCTCAACATTCCCTCTCGACTTTCTGCATACACAGAATAATAAATAATAAAATTAATCAAAACTATAATGATTAATGACCAATGTTTTATTTGTTTATAGTTAATTCTTTTCATTTTAATCTATTATTTTTCGCTCTGTCATCCCGTCGTAGGACGGGATCCATCTACTCTCTCCTGGATCCCCGCCTACGCGGGGATGACAAAA
>JAPLZG010000123.1 GCA_026395155.1 Candidatus Tayloriibacteriota bacterium
AAGATGCAAATATTTTTGGTGTAGTAGGAAATTATAAAGGAGCCGGTCCCGCTACTCTTACCTGGTCTGATGCGGTCGCTGGCCTTTGCTGGGACACTGACCCAGATAGTGAATGGAACATCGGTAATGAAGCAAATGAAGGTGGCGCTTATTGTGATGCTGGTGCACTTGGTGGATGGCTTACAACTCCTAACCTCACTCATGTAGGAGCAGTAGAATATTGCACACACCTAAACACAGCCGGCACGGCATTACAAGATTCAATTGGTATTTGGAGTTTGCCCACAGAAAGTCAATTATTGGCAGGATTATCTGATCAATTTGTTTTAGCTTTGCCATCGCAAACTGGTTTCCGGGGCTTCGCCGATTATTGGTCTAGTAGTGAGGGTGCCAGTGCCGGTGCCGGTGCTTGGAGCGCCGTCAGCGTCGCCGGCTACGTCGGTAGCAACTCTGGCAATAAGTACTACCGGGACAAGTCTCGTTGTGTCCACTAGTATTCAAAAAATAACATTACTAAACATTAAACATTCTCTGAAAAATTATCCGCCACGCGGAAATTTTTCAGAGAAGAGAGAAAATTAAGAAATGTCCCAGTATTCCCATTTACCAATATATAATTCAACGATAAACTGTCTGAAAGATTTATACCAAAGAATACCAAAATTTTCAAAACAATATAAATATCTGCTCGGAGGAAAACTGATAGAATATAATACAAAAATAATTTCATTAATATTTGAGATAAGTAATTCAAGGAACAAAGAGGAAAGAATGGCGTTTGTAGATGAAATTGCAAAAAATATAGACCTACTGTTAATACATATAAGAATCTGCAATGGGGGAAATGGGGTCAGGTACCTTTTATTTTTTAATAACATCATGCTATAATATAAAACATTATGGCACGCTTACCACGCATTGATGTTGGTGATAATTTATATCACATTATTAATCGAGCAAATGCTCGCCTTCCAATTTTTTTTGAAGAAGAATATTCTATGCGAATTTTGGCATATTGTCTTATGCCAAATCATTTTCATTTAGTTGTTTACCCACACGATGACGGCGATGTCCAAAAATTTATGCAATGGGTCACTCTTACTCACACACAAAGGTGGCATATAAAAAATAAAACTGTGGGGAGTGGGCATCTTTATCAAGGTCGGTATAAATCATTTCTCATTGAAAAGGATAATCACCTTTTATCTGTAATCCGTTATGTTGAGCGAAATCCATTACGGGCAAGGTTAGTAAAAAAAGCGGAAAACTGGAATTTTTCAAGCTTAGCTTGTCGTCTATCAAAAGATGTTGATCGGGGAAAGATACTTTCTCTGTGGCCGATACAGGAGCCGAAAGATTATCTCTCTTTTGTTAATCAAGAATTAAATGATGAGGAAGAATTAGCAGTTCATTATTCTGTTTTACATGGAAAGCCGTTTGGATCAGGAAAGTGGATCGATGATATGATTACAAAGTATAATCTCGGAGCGACTGTTCGGGAGAAGGGAAGGCCAAAGAAAGGTACCTGACCCCATTATTCATTATTCCATGAGGCAGGGAGAAGACGAGTTCTCCCTGCCTTTTCTCTTTTAATTTTTTAATATTGAATTTAGTAAAAATAACTTTCACCATGGTGAAAGTTCAAATATGAAGTTCGCCATGGCGAATTTTGGAATGTCTTTTACCCTCTAATAAGTTGAAGAAAGAAGGGTATTCCGATTCCGGGTGAGGTTGTATGAAGGAATTTAGCGGTTGTATTTATATACAGATTTGCTATAATTATTGAGTTATGATTATCACTTATTTAGGGGTGGATTTTTTTAAAGTTCAATTTGGTGACACAACCATTGCTCTTAATCCTATTTCCAAAGATTCAAAATTTAAGACAACAAGATTTATGGCGGATATTGCTCTTGTTAGTTTAAATCATCCAGATATGAATGGAACAGAAAATCTTTCTTATAATGGGAAAGATCCAATGGTTATTTCTGGTCCAGGAGAATATGAAGTCAAAGAAGTTTTTATAAAAGGTTTTGCATCAAAATCTGATTACGAAAACAAGGAGAGAATCAATACTATATATTCTGTATCTCTTGAAGGGATGAATTTGTGTTTTTTGGGTGCGATTTCAGACATTAATCTTTCAAACGAAGTTAAAGAAGCTCTTGGAGATGTAGATATTTTATTTTTACCGATTGGTGGTGATGGAGTTATTGATTCTACAAAAGCTGAAAAGCTTGCTGTCGAAATCGAACCAAAAATAATTATACCAATGCATTATGGCGACGTAGGTATGAAAGATGCCCTTAAAAAATATTTGAAAGAAGCAGGTGAAGAAAATGTAAAGCCAATAGATAAGTTGACGATTAAGAGGAAAGATTTGGAAGGGAAGCTCGGTGAGACAGTTGTTCTTTCAGTAGATGAATAAATCCGCACACTAAATCTGTCATTATGTTTTGTTGCTAAGAAAGATATAATAAGTAAATACAGATGAATTTAACAGGTAGAATAAAATTATTAATATACATTAAACATATAGAGCGATGACAGAATTAGTGTGCGGATAAATAAACAAGATGAAAATTATTGAGCGGATAAGTAAATGGCCAAGTGAAAAGAAAAAGATATTTTCTTTAATCGTTGCAGTTTTTTTGACGATATTGGTTATAATTTTATGGTTTACAGTAGATTTTTATTTTAAAAAAGATCGAGTGAAAATAATATAAATGCAAGTACAAGTCTAATTGAATAAAAAACCAATGGCTAAAAATTCAAAAGAAAATGAAGAGAAGATAGTTAATACAGAGCACAAACTCTTGTCGAGCAGAAATATCACCACAGAAATGAAGGAATCGTATTTGGATTATGCAATGTCTGTTATTACACAGAGAGCTCTTCCTGATGTTCGTGATGGTCTGAAGCCTGTTCACAGAAGAATCCTTTATGCTATGGGACAGATGAATCTTACCGCAGGTGCAAAAACAAGAAAATCTTCTGCTGTTGTTGGAGAAGTGCTTGGTAATTATCATCCTCATGGAGATGTCGCTGTTTATGATTCTATGGTGAAAATGGCACAAGATTTTTCTTTGAGATATCCTCTTATTATTGGACAAGGAAACTTTGGTAGCATTGATGGAGATTCTCCAGCTGCTATGAGATATACAGAAGCAAAAATGTCTAAAATGGCGAGCGAAATGCTCAAAGATTTGGACAAAGAAACTGTTGATTGGAGGCCAAACTATGATAATACTAAAAAAGAGCCAGAAGTTCTACCTGCATGTGTTCCAAATCTTTTATTGAACGGAACACTTGGTATAGCTGTTGGTATGGCTACAAATATTCCACCGCACAACTTGAATGAAGTTGTTGATGCGACACTCTCTCTTATTGATAATCCAGAATCAACAACAGAAAATCTTTTGCAATTTATAAAAGGTCCTGATTTTCCAACAGGCGGAACAATCTACAATCAAATAGATATTAGCCATGCATATTCCACTGGTAGAGGCGGTGTTGTTACAAGAGGTCAAGCTGAAATAGTGGAAGACAAAAAAGGACAATTTCAGATTATAATTACTTCTATTCCTTATAGAGTTAATAAAGCTGAGCTCATAATGACAATCGCCGATCTTGTTCGAGAAAAGAAAATTGAAGGAATAAAAGGTTTGAGAGATGAATCAACAAAAGATATTAGAATTGCTATTGATTTAAAAAATAATGCCCAGCCACAAAGTGTTTTAAATTATTTATATAAACATACTCAGCTCGAAGAAACATTTCACTTCAACCTCGTTGCACTTGTTGGCGGAGTTCCAAAAACTATTTCTTTAAAAACTTTTCTTGATGAATTTATTGTTCATAGAAAAATTGTTGTAAAGAGAAGAACAGAATTTGATTTGAAAAAAGCAGAAGCAAGAGAACATATTTTGCTTGGTTTGAAAAAAGCTCTCGATCATATCGATGAGATTATTAAGCTTATCAAGAAATCAAAAGATGTAGATGAAGCGAGATTACAGCTCATGAAAGTTTTTAAGTTTTCTGAAATACAGGCAAATGCTATTCTTGAAATGCGACTTCAAAAACTTGCCGGGCTTGAGAGAAAAAAGATAGAAGATGAATTGACCGAAGTTCAAGCACTCATTAAAGATCTTAAAGATATTCTTTCAAAACCAAAGAGGATTTTGCAAATTATAAGAGACGAACTCACTGAGATAAAACAAAAATATGGTGATGATAGACGCACAAAAGTTGTAAAACAGGGAGTAAAAAATCTATCTGATGAGGATTTAATTCCAAACGAGGAAAGTATTCTTGTTCTAACCTCAGGAGGATATGTAAAAAGAACAAATCCAGATGAATATAGAAAACAAAAGCGAGGAGGAGTTGGTGTTGTAGATCTTGATACAAAAGATGAAGATTTTATTACTCATTTTCTTACAGCGACAACTCATAGTGATATTCTTTTCTTTACAGATAAAGGCAAGGCATATCAGATAAAAATGTTTGAATTGCCAGAAGGAAAGAGGGCAACAAAAGGAAAAGCTATAGTAAATTATCTTGCATTATCAAATGAAGAGAAGATTACTTCTGTGCTTGCAATGCCAAAAGAAATGAAAGGTTTAGATTTTTCACTTATTCTTGTCACAAAAAATGGTATAGCTAAAAGAGTTGATGCAAATAGCTTTAAAGAAGTCCGAAGAAATGGTTTGATTGCTATTTCTCTTGATGCTGGAGATGATCTTCGTTCCGCATTATTTATGTCGGAAGGTGATGAAGTTATTCTTGCGACAGCAAAAGGTCAAGCAATAAGATTTAAGGATAAAGATGTTCGTGTTATGGGAAGAAATGCCGGAGGTGTACGCGGTATGAAGCTCAAAAAGGGAGATCATATTGTCGGCACAGATATTTTGAAGAAAGAAATGAAAAATCCAGAATTTCTTGTGATAAGTTCAAATGGTTATGGTAAAAAGACATTGCTTAAAGAATATAAGGTTCAAAAGAGGGGTGGTTCTGGAATAAAAACAATGAAAGTTACACCAAAAACTGGCGAAATAATTACTTCAAAAGTTGTTACAGAAAATGAAGATGAAATAGCAGCAATTTCAAAAAAGAGCCAGGTTATAAGAGTTGAAATTAAAGAAATTCCATCACTCGGCAGACAAACTCAGGGTGTGAGGATTATGAAATTAAGAGAAGGGGATTCGATTGCTTCTATTACTTGTATTTAAATTGTGAAAGCTTTCACAATTTAAATACAAGTAATCGCTGACTAACTCAGACTTGACGCAGACTAACGCAGAAAAAATACAAAGAGGGGTTTCGCGAAGCGAAACCCCTCTTTTTTTCTATCCACAATTTTACTAGCTTGAAACCTTTAATGGCGGTATAATTAACCCGTTAAAGTTTTTATTGATGTTATTGAAAATATATTAATTATATTTAGTTTACTAGTTGGGATTAAGTTTTTAAAAAATATTTGATCCTTTAAGGCAATAACATTTTCGTCAATAAAAATTTTCTCGGGCACGTGTTTTCAGATCCTGAAAAAAATATAGAGCAGTTTAGTTTAGGAAAAGGCAATTATGTTGCTGATTTTGGTGCTGGCTCAGGTTTTTATTCTTTTTCTGCAGCTGAAGCAGTTGGAGAAACTGGAAAAGTTTATTCTGTTGATGTTCAAAAAGATTTATTACAGAAATTAAAAAATGAAGCTGTAAGTTCCCGACATCTTAGGAACATAGAAATTATTTGGGCGGATTTTGAACATCTTGGTGGAACGAGATTGAGGGAGTCTTCTATAGATGCCGTTATAATTGCCAATGTTTTTTTTCAGATTTCAGAAAAAGATAATTGTTGTTTGGAGATGAGAAGAATCTTAAAAAAAGGAGGACGTGTTCTTCTTGTAGATTGGCTTAGTTCATTTGGTGGAATAGGTCCGAAGCCCGAAGATGTTTTTGTACCAGATGAAGCAAGGAAAATTTTTACCAGACATGGTTTTATAGAAGATAGAGAGATTAATGCAGGAGCACAACATTATGGTATAATTTTTAGGAAGAGTTAGAAAAATAAGGAGCTGTGCGACTATATTTTTCTAACCCGTTAAAGTTTTTGCCAATGTTTGTTAAAAATTAATTTATTGAACTGGTTATAAAACTTAACTTAATGATATAATGTCACTAAATACAAAGTCGAAACAAACAATTTTTATTGGAAAAAATTTGCTCGGGTGAACCCAATAAATTTTTTTACAGAAATCACATAGTAATTTATTGAAACACGGCTGGTTTAGTAGAGTAAGAATTTAAAAGTCACATTATTAAAAATTAAAACTTTATAGGGTAAATGA
Organism: Candidatus Tayloriibacteriota bacterium; assembly: GCA_026395155.1. Taxonomy (GTDB): domain Bacteria; phylum Patescibacteriota; class Minisyncoccia; order Phycocordibacterales; family GWA1-40-21; genus Bog-1340. The sequence goes on from JAPLZG010000123.1 coordinate 6,344, forward strand.
AAAAAAATTTTAAATTGATATTGACGGTTATATTTGTCTTTTTTATATTGTTAGGGTTTATTGCTTTTTCAACTTATAGAAATAATAATTCAGATACTAGTAACACAGAGGTTTCAGTATGGGGGACAATAAATTCCGCGACTTTTAGTGATTTTGTTAGAGA
>JAPLZG010000111.1 GCA_026395155.1 Candidatus Tayloriibacteriota bacterium
GAAACAGCTTATTACTACAAGCTACAAACCATCACCTGTTGCTAACACGCAATTGGGCTTATTTGGTACCGATAAAACCTTAAAAATAAAAGGCCGTCCTAAAGTAACGGCTAATAAGTTCATTATCAATGAGGTACGAGATACAGATGGTGATGGTGAATTTAATTTAAAAGATATCGCTCAACAGTTAAAAGCAAACAAACACAATGAATGGATGCCATTAGAAGGTGATGGTGATTTTCGAAGTGATGAATGTGTAGAATTGCTTAAACAATCAGATATAGTGGTAACAAATCCACCGTTCAGTCTGTTTCGTCAATATATAAAACAGCTTGTTGATTTTAATAAAAAGTTTGTCATTATTGGTAACTTGAATGCCATTACCTACAAAGAAGTTTTTCCATTAATTCAAAAAAATATAGTATGGCTTGGACCGAGTATAAGTAGCGGAGACAGAGAATTTGTTGTTCCGCATTATGTCTTTAAAGAAATTGGTAATTGGCGAACTGATGAAAAGGGTGTCCATTACGCACGAGTTATGGGTGTTCGGTGGTTTACTAATCTTGACCACGGACGCCGTCACCAACCATTGCCACTTATGACAATGGAAGAGAATTTAAAATATAGTAAACATAAAGAAATTAAAGGTAAAAAAGCTTATGATAAATACGAAAATTATGATGCGATCGAAGTATCATTTACCGATGCTATTCCAAGTGATTATGGCGGTGTAATGGGTGTTCCAATTAGTTTTTTAGATATGGAAAGGGTTCATATTTGAATGGCAAGGAAACATTTAAAAGAATATTTATAAGGCATAAGAAAGTTTGGAAATGAAATTATGAAAAAAATCACATCAATTTTTATAGACGGTAATTGGCTTTATTTTGCCAGTCGTAAATTAAATAAAAGTATTGATTATGAAAAGTTCTTTAAGGTTCTTGTAAAAAAATTTGGTGTGGAGGCAAAAATTTATTTTTATGGAACAATTGATTATTCTAATAAAAAACAAGAAAATTTTTACAAATTCCTTAAAAACCATGGATATATTGTAAGACTTATAGAGACTAGAAAAGCTGGAAATAAATTTATTTCGAATACCTTTGGTTCAAGTTTGATAGTAGATATAATGACAATCTTACCAAATTTAAATAATTTTGTATTAGTATCAGGAGATGGTGATTTTGTCCCAGTCATTAACCAAATAAAAAAACAAAAGATAAATACACAAATAATAGCCTTACCATATGCAACTAGTTTTTTTCTTATAAAAGCTACTGATAGATTTATAAATTTAGAAACTTTAATTGTCGAAAAAGATAGAAAAATTGACAAAAAAGAGACTGAAGAAGAAAAATTTATATTTCAAAATTATATAAAACAGGGGAGTAGTTTTGATACATATATTAGGCTCAAAAAATTATTAACCTCGGCGACAAGACGTATAATAATTATTGATAATTATGTAGATGATCAGATTTTATTAACAATCCAAGCATTAAAAAAGGGACTTGAAATAATTATTATTACTGATTTTAAAAAAACTAAACCAGCAGATTTTTTTGTTCAAGTAAAAAAGCTAAAAGAGGATGGCTATTTAATTGATGTTCTTAATAACATCAGCGAACATGACAGATATATTTTTATAGATGAAAAATGTTGGCATAGTGGCCATTCATTAAAAGATTTGGGCAAAAAAGGATCTATGTTTAATGAAATTACTTCAAAAAAAGCTCTCGATGAAATGAAGAAAAATTTTTATAAAATTTTAAAAAAAACAATATGAAAACAATTTTAAAAACAACGATTTGCATTAAAGATATTTGCGAAGGTTTCGAATACAACGAATTTGAGGGGAAAGGGTTATTTGGTTTGTCTGGTAAACTAACAATTCAACCTGAATATCAGCGTAATTATATTTATGCTTCAGACGGCGGGAGAAGAGAGATGGCTGTTATTGAATCAATACTTAAAGGTTACCCAATAGGCTTGATATATTTTAATAAAATTTCCGAAAGCAATCTGGAGGTTTTGGATGGGCAACAGCGCATAACCAGTATTGGACGTTTTGTAAAGGATAAATTTGCTATCAAGGACGAAAATGGTCATGAACAATATTTTGGCGGTATGGCAAGAGATAAGCAAATAAAGATCTTGGAGACAAAATTGCTTATTTATGAATGTGAAGGAACTGAAAGTCAGATAAAAGAATGGTTTAAGACAATAAATATTGCCGGAGTTCCGCTTGTACCTCAAGAATTATTAAATGCTATTTATTCTGGACAATTTGTTACGTTGGGTAAAGAGGAGTTTAGCAACAGTCAAAATTCCAATATTCAAAAATGGAGTGCATATATAAAAGGTAGTGCGAATAGACAGGCTTTTTTTGAGACAGCCTTAGATTGGGTAAGTAAGGGGAATATAGATGATTATATGAGCAGTCATCGTAATGATAAAAATATTAATGAATTAAAAAAATATTTCAACAGTGTAACAGATTGGATTTCTAGCATTTTTGTTGATGTGGAAAGTGAAATGCAGGGACTAGAATGGGGAAGATTGTATGATGAATATCACAAGAAAAATTATGATTTAAAGAAGGTATCAGCTGAAGTAAAAAAACTATATGCTGATCCTTATGTAAAAAATAGAAAGGGTATTTTTGAATATATTCTTGGGGGTTCTGTTGATTCAAAATTACTTGAGGTACGAATTTTTGGACATGACGCTAATAAGGAAAAAGTTTGGAAGTTGGACGAAATGGATGCTGATCATGTATCGGCTTGGAGTAAGGGTGGTGCTACTTCAATAAAAAACTGTGAGATGTTGTGTAAGACTCATAATCGAGCAAAGGGGAATCGATGATGTTGGCTATTTTATATTAGTGGTGTTATAATATCTTTATGAGAAAAAAGAATGCAAAAGGTCAATTTGTGGCCAAAAGATTTGATACTAAAATTAGCACCATAGAGAAAAAATATGATGTTAAATTAGGTGTGCGTTCAGATATGAAACTCGGCACTTTTCTTGAACAAAAAGGATATAAATCACTTGCCAAAATGCTTCAAGAGGCATAATTATTATGTCTAATACTTCAAATTTTTCTTTTGTTACGGACCCTATTATTAAGGAGAATTTAGATACCACCTTTGATCATTTATTAGAATTACTGTCTTTGTCTGAATCACCAGTATACCCCCTAAATTTAAGAAGTGGTTTTAGAAAAACTATCATTATTTATACTGCCTCAATAATTGAGGCTCTTTTGTTTTGGATGTTGAGAGAAAGAAAGACCGAAGAAGAGATAGCAGAAGATGAGATTGAATTTAAGATAATTAAGATTATTTATGAAATAAATGATGATGAACGAATAGTTCTTGGTAAAGATTGTAAAAAAAAGAATAGATATAAATTTGAAAAATTAAACCTCAATCAGATTAATGATCTTTGTCAGAAAAATAATTTAATTTCAAAAGATATTTTTAATAAGGTAGACAAAGTCAGAATATTAAGAAACCGTTTGCATATTAGTACGCTAAAAACGGTTGAAAATGAGTATTCAAAAACAGATTTAGAATTTGTTTTTTCTGTGGCACGAGAAGTTAAGGATGTAGTTGGGTCTAATATTAATTAATTTTTAATAAAATCATGATCATTTTAATTATTATTATTATCGTTGTGTTGGTTGTTGTGGGGATTGTCCTTGCTATTGCTTTAATAGAGGCAAAAAAGTATGGGACGAAGATGAAGGATGAATTTGTGAGGATTTGTAACTCTGCATTTAACAGAGATACAAAGCGACAAGGGAATCTTGATAAAATCGTTCAGTTTTTTGGTGAACGAAATGAACTTACGAATGCTGATATTCGATCGAGTTTGGGTGTATCTAGCCGAACTACTGTTCGATATATGGACGAGCTTGAACGTACTGGGAAAGTGGTCCAACTCGGCAAAATCGGTCACACAGTTACTTATCGTCTAAAATAATCCAATACGCCATACGTATGGCGTATTCAAATTTGGCTATAAATAAGGGTATTTATATATTTAGTTGACAATGACTTGACAATAGAATATAGATTAGTTTACAATAGACTTGTTTATGACAAATAAAGAAAAAATATTAGAAATAATCAATAAACAGGGAAAGATACAATATGTAAATATTGTTATGTCTGACCTTGTAATTGAAAAACAGATTTTTAAGATTGGTAGCACACGTTATTCTTTTTATGTTTCTTCTTCATATGCGAAAGAACATCCAGAGATATTTCCTTCTGTATTTAAAAAAAGATACAAAAATAAGTCTTTAGAGGAACATAAAGTATTAGCAGAGATTGAGGAAAAATTTCTTCAAATAAAAGATTTGCCTGAAAATATAAAAAGTATTTTTACTTTTTCTTTTTCTGAAATGTTTAATAATGCCATAGAGCATTCCACTTCAAAAAATATTATAGTTGAAGTGTCAATAAAAAATAATAATCTTTCTTTTATTGTTTTGGACTCCGGAGTTGGAGCTTTCCGTAACATAATGAAAAGAAAGAATTTAAATTCAGAAATCGAAGCCATTCAAGACTTATTAAAAGGAAAAACTACCACAATGCCAAAGTCTCATTCAGGTGAGGGGATTTTCTTTACCTCCAAATCTGCCGATTTATTTATCTTAGATAGTTTTGGATATCAGTTAATTGTGAGTACAAGAATAGGAGATGTATCAATCAAGAACGTATCAGTTATTAAAAGAGGTACAAAAGTATTTTTTGAAATTGATATAAATTCTGAAAGACATCTTGATCAAATATTTAAAAAATACACAAATTTAATTGATGAAGGAAATTTTGGTTTTGATAAAACAGAAATACGGGTAAAATTATATACGATAGGGGGTGTTCATATTTCGCGTTCCCAAGCGCGTAGAATTCTTTTTGGACTAGAAAAGTTTAAAATCATTCTTTTTGATTTCGAGAATGTTCCAGTTGTTGGACAAGCTTTTGCTGATGAAATATATAGAGTTTTTCAAAATAAATATCCAGATATAAAAATTGAAGAAGAAAATATGTCAGAGGGAGTTCAATTTATGATTGAAAGAGCGAAGAATGGGGCGAAAAATAATAATTAAAATACGGGCAAATTATCCCCACTACGCCACACGTGTGGCGTAGTGGAAACTCACGGCAAGGGAATACCTTGCCGTGTTTTTAGTAGAGTTCGGACAAGGATAATCCTTGTCCGAGATTCTCTCAAATCATTCGCCAAAACAGGCGAATGATTTGTGGTTTTTTATAGGTGTGATAGCATAAAATAGTAAAAAAAAGAGTTGTTAAAGGAGTCAGTAAAAAGTATGACTATAAAAGATAAAAAAGTTTTTCAATTTAAAGTAAGTTTAGAGTGTAGCAAGCCGTTAATTTGGCGTCGAATATTAATACCAGAGGATGCCTCATTTTTTGATTTGCATATGGCTATACAGGATAGTATGGGTTGGTTGGATTATCATTTACATTGTTTTTACATATCGCAAAAAAGAACGACCATGCCGATTATTGTCAGGCTTCCTAATCCTGAATTTGATGATGATGGCATCGGAATTGTTTTAGATGAACGGTTAGAAAAAATTGCTAGTCATTTTAACCGTTCCATAAAGCAATGCAAATATGAATATGATTTTGGTGATGGATGGTCGCATACAGTTTTATTTGAAAATGAATTACCTTTAGATATTAATGTAAAGTATCCTCAATGTTTGGCTGGGAAAAATGCTTGTCCACCTGAGGATAGCGGTGGAATATGGGGATATGAAGATAAATTGAAAATATTAAATAATCCTAAACATCCGGAATATAAAGAAGTTCTCGAATGGTTTTGTATCGATGAACCATCTGAATTTGATCCAGCGGAGTTTGATCTTAATGAAATAGAATTTAGAGATACTGATGAGTCACTCAAAGAGTATATGAAAAGATCCTATCCGTCAGAAAATAAGACAGATTGTGTGTCCTATCCTCGCAGTAAAACTGACGAGGTATTAGACACACAACACCATGGCTGTCTTTTTGGAATAGGAATGGTCCACCGACCAATCAGAACACAGCGCGTGTCCTCAACCTCGCAGTCAAACTGTCGAGGTATTCGGACATCGCTCTCCAATAAAAGTGACAGTTCGGAGCGGATAGCCTTACTCATGCAGAAAAATTTACCAAGGATGGGAAGATGGGAAATAGCTCAAAGGGCGGATCCAATTACAGAAAAAACTTTTGGAAAAGATTTAGCCCTAATCCTGAACCTAGTCGTTCATGAAGAATCATATTTTATTCTAAACACCTATGTCTCTCCTCCTGCTGAGGAAGGTAGTGTGGTGAAAGTTTTACTTGAAGCTATTAGTAATAATTCTGCTCTTCCAAATATTGTCTTGACCAAGGATAAAAAAATTTTTGCCGAATTGGAATCAATTGCCGGGAGTCTTGATTTTAAAGTACTTCTGGTTAATAAGCTTAAGGCATCACCACAAATATTTCGTGATATGACACGGTTACTAGGGTAAAATGAAGGTAATCATTCGCCAAAATAGGCGAATGATTTGTTGGTTTTTTATAGGTGTGATAATATAAAATTATGAAAAAGAAAGGGAAGATTAATAAAACAATAGATAAAGAGGGGGAATGGGAGGGGTTCGATGATTGTCCTATATGTCAGGCGATGAAAAATGGCAAAGCTAACACTGTGGAGGGTTTAAAAAAGGCTTTTGATGAGGCTAATAAGATTAAAAATAAAGAATTAAAAGATAATATAATTGTGGAAAACGATAAAGACAAATTTATAGAAAGAAAGAGAAAAGAAATTAAGCAAGGATTGCGTAATTTTTTAAAAGAAATTAATCATCTTATGACAGCGGATGAAATATTGGACGAAGTCCTTAATGATGATAATGGTGAAGACTTTGAAGATTTTGTCATATTTTTGGCTCAGGATAGTATGATAGAAGACCCAGACTTAGCTCAAGAATTGGCAATGGATTTGTTCAATTATTTTCCACGTAAAACTCTTAAAGGTAAATCACTTGCGGAATTGATGTCCTTCGATGAGCTCAAAAAGATGGAGGATGCTTTTCAGAATTATAAAAAAGGTTTACCAACTGGTGGTTATAGTTATACTTTGCCTAGTGATTTTGAAAATCCAAAGATGACAATGAAAGTGGCTAATAAAGATGACCTTTATTATGATGCTATGGAGCAAATAAATATGGGTAGAGTTAAAGAGGCGGAAGAATTTTTGAAAAAAGCTCTTGAACTCGATTCAAATTATGTTCAGACTTATGTAGGTCTTTCATGTTTGTATGGAAATTTTGGGGGAAGTGAAAAGGCCAAAGAATATATAAAAATTGCTTTTGAGAAAACACAAAAAAAATTTCCTAAATGGCCGAAGAAGATGATATGGGGTATTTTGGAGAATCGTGCTTATTTGAGAGCGATGCAATATCAAGCTGATTTATATGCTGATAGTGGTGAAAAAGAAAAGGCGATTGATCTTTATCGATTGATTTTAAAATTGAATCCCAATGACAATCAAGGAGCGAGATATGTTTTGGCTGGTCTCTATGCTGGGGTTGATGGTAAAAAGATAAATCAAATGTTTGATAACGGAAATAAAAATCAGGATTGGGATAAACTAGAAAAGTTAGTCAGTATTCAAAATAATAAACATAATTTTTGGATAGAACCAAAAGATGAATAGAAAAAATTGTTATATATTGTTTAAGTAAAAATCATTCGCCTACTTTGGCGAATGATTTTTTGAATGGATACGATGGTTAATGTTGTGAGGTAAGTAAGATCAAGAAGACAAAATTTTAGTTGATAGTAGATATCTTACATATTTATAATGAACCTTATATTTTATAGAAAAATTAATACTCCCACTTACAAGTAGTGGATTTTTGTGTTGGAGAAAAAGTTATCCACAGTTTTGTCTTGACGGTGAACGAGCGTTCACCTATACTTATATACATATAAAAAGCATGTCCTGCGATGATCCGATTTTTTCGAGATTTATTGCAGGGGTCGCAAAATTAAAAGCATTAATTAACCTAATAAAGTTTTCTGGAAGAAGGTCCGACCTTAAATCTCAAGAAAGGTCGGACCTTGGGGAAGAAAACTTTGAGGCAAAGAAAAGATATGAGCAATTATATTTTGGAGAAGAAAATTAGAAAGGAGTTGAAGAAAGTAAATGATATTATTGATTTGAAAATAATCAAAGGTATGTCATATAAAAGGGAATCACTCAGGCACCGTTTTTTGCTTTTTCGTTTGGTTGATTTGCACAGAATGCCAAAGTTTCATTCCAACTGGCTTCAAAGATCTATAAATGTTTTGGCGACTTTTGTTTTATAAAAAAATTTTATATACAAATATACGAATTGTGCGAATTTACCTAATAAAGTTTGGACTGATGTAAAATCAAAGATTTTACGGTCCCCCACCAGTACACTGGTGGGGGACGTCAGTCCAAACTTTATAGGGTGAACGAATGGATACAAATAAATACAAAGACTGGATTCCCGTTTACACGGGAATGACAAAATAGAAGAAGGGGATGGATTGCCACGGATGATTACATCCTCGCAATGACCAGAGTCAGGCAGAAAAACCTATAATCTATAATCTAAAATCTAAAATCTGTAATCTAATCAAAATGTTAAACGAATATAAAAACAAAATAATTTCTTTTTACAAGGCGAATAAAAGAATGCCAGTTTACACTGAGATTATGAAGCTTGTTGGTTTCAAATCCAAAAACGCCGTTTCAAAGCTTATTCATAAACTTATAGATGAAGGTGTTCTTGATAAAGATTCAAGCGGACATCTCATACCAAATAAACTTATCGGAGAAGTTCCTCTTCTTGGTCTTGTTGAAGCTGGCTTTCCGACAGTCGCAGAAGAAAATTTACTCGATACTATGAATATCGACGATTATTTGATTCCTAATAAAGATAATTCATATCTTCTTGAAGTAAAAGGCGAGTCCATGATAGATGCAGGTATTTGCGAAGGGGATATGGTTATCGCTGAAAGAAAAGGTGAGCCGAAAGATGGTGATATTGTTATTGCCCTTGTCGATGGTGGTTGGACTATGAAATATTATCGAAAACAAAATGGCAAAGTTTTTCTTGAGCCGGCTAATAAAAATTTCAAGCCAATATATCCAGAACATCAGTTTGAAGTCGCTGCGATCGTGAAGGGGGTGATTAGGAAATATTGATTTTAAATAGAATTATTTATGATATAATAAAAAAAATGAGTAAAAATGAGAAAAAAACTGAAAACTTATGTCGTCGCCTATTGATTGATGTTGGTATATTTAATAATAATGATTTTGTTGTTGAAGAACAAAAAAGCGACAGTCCTATTATTGAAAAATTATTAAAAAATGCTAGTAAGTCTGGTTCTGGAGTTGGAAGGCCTGAATTTATTATTCGCAAGAAAGATGATAATGAATTTTTATTAGTTATTGAATGCAAAGCTGATACTAAATATCATGAATCGAAAAATAAAGATCTTTACAAGGACTATGCTGTTGATGGGGCGCTTTTGTACGGAGTTAATTTAGCCAGGGCTTTTAATGTTATTGTTGTTGGTATTAGTGGAGAGGATGAAAATAATTCAAAGATTAGCACATATTTATATCCCAAAAATTCCTCCAATTACGTTGATTTATTAGATGAAAATAATCAAAAAATACAAAAGATATTGAATTGGGATAGATATATTGAAAGAGCAAAATTTGATCCTGCCTTGGCAAAAATACGACATTCTGATCTAATGAAATTTTCTCGTGAGCTTCATGACTATATGCGTGATTATGCAAAAATCACAGAGGCTCAGAAACCTTTACTGGTTAGTGGTATTTTACTTGCCTTAATGGATAAAGGTTTTGAGGTGGCTTATAGAAAATATGAAGGAGAGGAATTAGCTATTGAGACATTTAATTCAATACAAAAAATTATAGAGAAAGCTGAACTGGGTGATACGCACGAAACAAAAAAGAAAGCTGTGATTAATGCTTTTAGTTTTATTGCTCACCATCCTGAATTACAAAAAATCGACACTAAAAAAAATGAATCACCTCTTTTGCATATTGTCAGGGATTTACATATTCATGTTCAACCATTTACTAAAGATCATTATGATTTTGACATTATAGGTAATTTTTACGGAGAATTTATTCGTTATACTGGGGGAGATGGAAAAGGTTTGGGTATTGTGCTCACTCCTAAACATATAACCGACTTATTCGCAGAATTAGCCAAGCTTGATAAAAATTCAGTCGTGCTTGATATTTGTGCTGGAACTGGAGGTTTTCTTATTTCTGCAATGAAAAAAATGACAGAAAAAGTTTCTGCTGAAGAAAAAGTAAAAATACTTTCTAATTCTTTAATTGGAATTGAACAAGAACCTCAAATGTTTGCTTTAGCTGTTTCAAATATGATTTTGCGTGGAGATGGAAAAACAAATCTTTATCAGGGTTCATGTTTTGATGATTCTTTGTTTGATAAAATAAAAGGTAAGGCAAATGTCGGATTTATGAATCCTCCTTATTCACAAAAAGGGGATAATCTTCATGAATGGGATTTCATTATTAGAATGTTGGATGGATTAAGTAAAAATTCTACGGGGATAGTAATCGTACCAATGTCTCTTGCTATTGATACTAAACATCCACTTAGAGAAAAACTTTTAAAAGAACACAGATTAGAAGCTGTTATGAGTATGCCAGATGATTTATTTTATCCAGTTGGTACTGTAACTTGTATTATGGTCTTTACTGCACACACACCACATAATAGTGATGAACATCATGAAACATGGTTTGGATATTGGAAAAATGATGGTTTTAGAAAAGATAAAGTTTTAGGTAGAATTCCCAAAACTAATATTAGTTGGGAAAATTTAAAAAAGGAATGGTTAACATCTTTTTCAAATAAAAAAGATATACCCGGTTTTTCTGTGAGAAAAATAGTGAACGAAAAAGATGAGTGGTGTGTGGAAGCGTACCTAGAGACTGATTATTCTTTATTGAAAGCTGAAAATTTTTTGAATTCTGTTTATAAGTTTTCTGCTAATTTAGTAGAAAATGGTGATTTATCCTTTATTAGAAATGTTTTGTTGAAAAAAAATGATAAAATCTTAAATATAGAAGATAGAAAATGGAAATGGTGTGTAATTATGGATTTATTTGAAGTTACAGGTACAAAAACAACAAAGAAAGAAATTATACAGGAATCTGGTATCGGTATATATCCTTATGTGACTACGCAAGCAACAAATAATGGTGTAGAGGGTTATTATAATTTATTTACAGAAGGTGGTAATGTTATGGTAATTGATTCTGCCGTTAAAGGGTTTTGCTCTTATCAAGAACAAAATTTTTCTGCAAGTGATCATGTCGAAAAATTATCACCAATGTTTAAATTAAATAAATTTATTGGTTTGTTTCTACAAACAATTATAAATTTAGAACAATTTAGATATTCTTATGGTAGAAAATTTAATCAGATAAAAATAAAGGCGACAAAAATTAAACTTCCTGTAGATAAAAATGGAAATCCGGATTGGCAATTTATGGAAGATTATATAAAGTCTTTACCTGATTCAGTAAGCTTATAATTTATAATTCAATAAATAATTCTATGCAAAATTTAATTTTTCTTGAGCCGGCTAATAAAAATTTCAAGCCAATATATCCAGAACATCAGTTTGAAGTCGCTGCGATTGTGAAGGGGGTGATTAGAAAGTATTAGGGGAGAATATTGAATGTAGAATGTTGAATATAGAATGCCTGCCCGACAAAAATTCATTCTGATGAAATTTGGCGGGTTGAATAGGACAATAAAAGAGACTAGGTTCTCCTGATGGGGCAGGCAGAAAAACCTAAAACCTAGAACTTAACATCTAGCAACTAGCGGGGGGTGGATGTCAAAAAACATAGACTATGGTATAATAGACAAGTTATCATTTAATAGTTAATTAACGCCTAATCCGCTTTTGGTGGATGGCAAAATAAAATAATATGGCAGAAAAAAAAGTTTCAGCATTTATGCAACCAAAGAAGTTGAGCCCAGAGCTCGAAGCAATAGTTGGAAAAGGTCCAATGCCTCGTTCTGAGATAGTTAAGAAGATTTGGGTTTATATCAAAGGCAATAATCTTCAGGATACTAAAGATAAGAGAATGATTAATTGTGATGCTAAGTTAAAGAATATTTTCGGAGACAAGGTTCATATGATGAAGATGGCTGGATTTATTTCTAAGCATATATCATAAGGGGAAAGATTCAAGATTCAAGATTCAAGATTCAAGAATACAAAATAGCACGGCAAGGGAATACCTTGCCGTGTTTTGTTGTATTAGTATTTTTTAAAGTAATAATGATATAATTTCCTACATGAAGAAAACTATAAAAATTGTTGGAGTTATTATTTGTTTATTAGTATTACTGTATATATTATTTTTAAATTTACCAAAAATTTTAGGTCTTATTACCAAGGATATTGGGGTTGTTGATGAAACAGGTCTTGAATTAAATATCGAATCTATTCCAGATTCTGATAATGGTTTTATAAATTTACAAAAAGCTGTTTTGTTAATTTATGTGCCAGTACAGGCAACAGGAACTCCTAGCATTATTAATGATCTATATTCCGGTAAAAATTGGGATGAAAAATTGACCGAAGATATTGTTAATAAAAATGAGCAATCTCTTTTGGAGTTTTCAAATATTGCTTTGAAAAATAAATTTCAAAATACTGCATATAATAACACTACACATTTTTCGCCAGATTTACCTTTACCAAGTCTTAATAATTGGAGAATGTTATCAATGATAAGTTCAATTAAATCACAGACTTTGTTAAATAAAGGTAAAAACAATGAGGCTATGGAAGAAGCAATCAAATCAGTCAAAGTTGGTCAATTAATTACAGATTCTAACACAACCTTAATCGAATATCTTGTCGGTATAGCTATCAAAAAAATAGGATTAGATACTATTGAAAAAGTTAAGATTAAATCAAACTTTACTGCAACTGAACTTTCCAATTATTCTAGCGAATTAAGCAAAATGTTTGATACAAAAAAAGGCCTTAGAAGTTCATTTATTATTGAACATAAGATGAGAGAGTATCAAATTGACCAATTTATGTCTGAATTAAAAAATAAAAAATCTGAATTATTACAAGAAGAGTTTTTGTCTGGCTTCGCTGAGGATTTTCCTGGTATTAA
>JAPLZG010000037.1 GCA_026395155.1 Candidatus Tayloriibacteriota bacterium
TTTAATTTATATTTTATGTCTTTATCAAAAGAACGCATCGACGAATTTAAGAAGATTTACAAGGAAAAGTTCAACAAGGAGCTAACCGATGCTGAAGCCAGTGAGTCAGCCAACAATCTTGTTGGATTTTTCGAATTACTTTGGAAAAGCTCTCTTCGGGATATGCAAAGAGAAGAGATACTCAAAAAAGAACCGAAGGGTTTTCATATAGCTGATGGGATTTACAATTGTATGGTCTGCCGCCGGACAGTTACCGGCGATGAAAGCTGGTATGATCAATGGGGAGTAAAGTGTCTTTTATGCCAAAAAGCAGTTGAAGATGGCACGATACCAGGATTTGTCTGCACGGATCATGATAGTCATTATAAGACGTGGGAGTTAAAGGATAAGTTTAAAATTCACCCCCAGACCGCTAGGAAAATGGTAAGGTTAGGCGAACTTAAAGCTCGAATCGTAACTACAGAAAAAGGAGAGCCGTATGAATACATTTTTTTAAAGAAAGAAAATCCCCAGCTAATATGCCGTTATTCTCCGGAAAGAAAATCATATGATCGACACCGTAAGAAAGAGAGCGAAAGACTTAAATGGGAATGGAAAAAGAAAGAGAGAAAAAAGATTAAAACTTCGAAAAATACTTCTCAGATCTAATTCGAGAACTATTTCTCATTATCCTAGCAGTCCTTAATGGTGAATTTATCATATATTTCGTTGTAGTAACTATATTCTTTAAGATATTTATAAGAAGTCATGAATTTTTTTGAATTCTATTATTTCAAACAGTAAACATAACCATTTATACTCCTTGCTTTTATTTCAACGCATCTTCCAATCGCCAAAATAGTCCATTACCATAAGGTAATAATGCGCTTACTAAATTACGGGTTTCCTGTTTTGTGTCAGGATTATTATATAAAACTTTAAAAACATCTAACATATTGTCATCAATATGAATCCATCCTTGATCCTCGGTCTTTACAGCGAGGTAATTTAATAAATAAAGTTTTAGGATTTCAATAGTATTTTTTGGAGATACTTTTGCTAGAGCCGGGAGAGCTTGTTGTAATTCATTATCCCATTCAATCTTTCCATCTGTTTTTTTCAATGTTTCTAAGATATGCTCTGATTGCCATTTTGGCTTAAAATTTTCTCCTTCCGCATCAATCCAATAGCCAAATGTTTCATATATTTCCCGTTCAAGATTAGCTCCCAGTATCCAGTTCCAAAGATTTTCTATTTTTTTCACATCAATTCTATTTTTCTTTAGCCAATCTTCTGCTTGGTTTCGAGATATAGCGTAACGACCAACAAAAGAAACAAACTCTTTTTGCCTTTTAATACTTTTCTCCTTCCAAAACTGTAGAAAGAGTTCAGATTTGAGAGTAAATTCCGAAAAGTGCATAAATCCCAATGCTATATGGTTAGCAAGAGCTTCATCAAGATCTTTAAAATATTCACGTGGTGTATAGTCATCTCGATTCATCTTCATAGCTTTTGAGTAATACTCCTCCAGCTCCTGGAAAAGCTCGTAGTATAGATTATTTGTAAGATAACCTTCCCACGCAGCAAGCGAGAGATCTCTCTTTGATGGTTCGAAATTGAACAACCTATCAAACAATTTCTTAGTCCATTTTTTATCTCGGAAATAAAATGAAGGTAAATAATGTCCCAAGAGAAACATGATTGCTCGAGTGTTCTCCTGCGAAAGAATATTCTCATATAATTTTTTCACATCAGGAGAAATTTTTACAGAAGCTTTTTTCGGAAATCGTTTACTATCTCTTTCCATGAAGCGCACGAGCGCATCAAAAGTCTTACCACGCACTGAATTGATAGCGTGAGTAAAAGGATCGCTACAATCATATTTTATTTTACCATCTTTTCTGTCTGAATAATCTTCGCGCGGTGTGCAAACTTCGCTTTGTGGGTCGGGGTTTGGATGTTCAGAAAGATACTCAATCACCGCAAATAGCTGGTTTCTATATTTATTAAAATCGATAATACTTACTTTATTTTCTCGTAATGCAAGGAGTTCTTTTAGAAGATCGGCAACAGCACTATGTACCGCATCCCATCCAGCTAGCCATATTGATCCCCTCCTCTCACATTTTCCACTTATAATTGATTTTTCCTGACTAGGGTCTATAAAGATAGAGAAAAGAGTGAATAATCCATCCCAATCAATACTTAAGTCTGTTTTATTTTCACGAATAATCTCCCGAACGCTATTAAAAAAACTATATGTATAATGTTCGTCTAAGTTCTCCTTATCATAAAAAAGTGGCGCGTTCTTTATGTATTTTTGCAATCTCTTGGCCATATCTTCTTGGATTGCCTTACTTAAGCCATCAGCATCATAGGATAAAAAATCATCACCAAATTCATCTCTTCTAGTTAGTTTTTTAGGATCCCACTCTTCACACAATTTTTTCGCGATATCCGTTACGGACATAAGCGCTAATTCTTCAGCGGAAATTATTGATTGACTCTTAACAAAACCTCCTCGTATAGAACCAATAAGAGGCTCTGGATTATATTCATTTGCTAAAGACCGTCCTAAGTATTCTTTAGCTTTATTTTTGTCTTCTTCCGTAAGCTCTTTATAAATGCTGGAAAAAATTTTTAGTACATCAGACTTATAAAGTTCCTTAGCTTTAATACCTATGAGTTTCTTGAAGACAAGTTCAATATATTCTCTCCTTGTCTTTTTTGATAAATGTAAGAATGTTTTCTGTAAAAGATGATAATATTCAGGTCCCATTGTCAAATCATGGGGATTTTTAACTTCAAAAATGCGAAATATAGCATTTTTAATTTCCTTAGAAAAAATATCGGTATTTAGACTAAAGAGAAACAAACGAAAACGCCACATTGCTTGGCTATCAGGTAAAGTAGTAATATATGTGTTAAGAATTGTTCGTGTTTTTTCTGGGTTATTACTAAGGATCCTTGATAGCAGATTTTTAGAGATAGCCATTAAATCGCGTACATCATCATTATGTGAAAGGTGCTTTTTTTGTCGTAATTTCAGTGCGAAAAAATCAGTATCATACAAAGCAAAACCATCTCCAATTTTAAAGGCATCTCTAGAATCACGGTTATCTTTATTAAGAATAATAATCTTTTCCATCGTTTCAGTAACAAGAGATAAAGCTTCTTCAATATGTTTTTCTTCTATTTTTTCAAGAAAATCGAAAATTCCAGAATATTCCAGATCACCGAAATAAAAAGGATTGTCTGTCCATATATTTTTATTCTTTTCCTCATTTTTGTTTTCTTGAACCTCAAGAAGCACTTTACACAAAACTTAGCTTCAGCGAGGGTTTTAAACATTTCTTTAAATTTAAACCCAAAATGACTACCAAAACCTTTCATGAGTGAAATCCATTTTTCTTTATATATTTTCGGGGCTATTAAAGCTAGTTGTTTTGCTGGTAATTTACTACATATTTGCAAAAATTGGCTAATAACTTCCGGATTAAATGTTTTGGCAGAAATTGGAACAGAAATCACAATGTCTGCTACTATAATTGGATTTTTTTCTGCCATACGAACAATGTAGTTAAGTTCAGGAGTACTATGTGAATAACTAGTTGGGTCTTTCGCTTTTTCTTTTATTATTTCTAGAAAATCATTCTGCCAAAGCCAATTTAACCAAGACTCATCGGCTCGGAAAAAGTAATATCTTCTTGCGTCATAATTCAGCGAGAATAACAAACGTAAATATGAATAATCCTTGTTATTTTCCTTAATAAAATAATCAATTTTTTCATGTATTTTTAAAGGATCAAGTGAGGACTCTTTTATTATATTCTCAAAAACTTGTATAAGTAATTGAAAATCTTCTTTTCTTGGGAAATTATCTTTATCGTTAATTACAATACCCAGCTTCTCAAAGATTTTTACAGTGTCACTCCTGCTGTTTTTCTCAGAAAAATGATGTGCGATTTTAGTAAAAGCCCTGTAAGTATTATTCAGGGCACAAGCAATTTCTTGAGCTCTTTTCTTTTCGTGCAAAATTTTCATTAACTCACCAATCATTTCAATATTAGTTATTTTTGTTCCACTATTTTTGTTTCTTTGACTAATAAAAAACCCGCACAAAATTTCTCTGTATGAATGGGCAGACTGTGCCATCCAATCAGGATTCAAATCTTTATTTAAAATCACCGACAAAGCACCCTTGATCAAATCTGATGGTAAAACTCCTTCAGCACATATTTTTTCTTTCTCGTTTAGACAATCAAGATATTCACAAATCCATTCCTGATGAAGTTCAAGTTTGAGTGGTTTTTCTATGTTAATTTTTAATCCTTTATCTTCCATAATTACAATTTTCGAATTATTTCTTTCTTCTATTATATGGCGATTGATTTGTCGGTTTTAGACTAATTTTTTCTTGGCTAGCTTTTGTTGCCACAGCACTTGGTGTTCTCCCTATTTTCAAACCAATTACTCCCGTTGGAGTATTCTTTCTCGCAAGCGTTCCTAAGGTTTTTATATCCTGAGAACTCCATTCTTTTCCACTGTTTCTGTTGGATTTTGCCATAATTTTATATCAATTTATTACTAATACGATTGAGAATTTTTCCTTCAAGAGGATATGCGTCATAGGACGTTTTGTCTATATATTCTTTTATGTTTGTGTCCCAAAGCATTGGTTTGTCCTCTTTATCATTATTCCATAAATAACCTTTACCTGAAAAAATATGAAAATCTGCTCCTAGCAAATCTTCTGGACGAATTTCAGAAAGGGAGGTCTTCTGTCCCGTGTGTACTCTAACTACTTTTCCAGCAGGAAGAGTTCCTTGAAAGCCAGTAACTATTTCCCAATCAGGCTTCGGTAATTTATAAGCCCAATGATAAAGTTTAACGTGAGTTAGATTCATTGGCTGATTACTAAAATTCTTTATATCGACCCACTCTCCAGCAAGCTGATATTGGGGAGCGAAATTTTTTATGCGATCTTTCCCTGACGGATTTGGCTTTGCTTTGATTATTTGTAGATTCACAGGTTTAGTTTAAAAAATTAAGTTAATTCTCTTCAAGTGGAACGTAAGTTATCCGATCTTCTTTTGAAGACATTCTAATAATGTCTATTGCCTTGCCAATTATTTTCGAATTATCCTTCATTATTATTGGTATATATCCACCAAATTTAGATTCTGGATTGAGAATTACGGCATTGGGAGTAAATTGGATACGCTTGACAACTGCCTTTCCTTCGACATTGGCAACGACCAAATCCCCAGATCCTATATTCTCGGTAATCTCGGTTAGAACATAATCACCATTCTCTATACCAGCATCTACCATACTGGATCCTACAGCCCTAAAAGCCACAACTTCTTCCCTTGATTTTTCTAAAAAGGACTTATCTACAGAAATATATTCGTCATGGCAACGATCTGCAAAAACTTCGAGATTGTCACAACCCGCTGAGGATATCACGGGTATAGTTGCTATTGATAAAATATTGTTATCATCTATATTGGTAAGGAAAATACCTCTTTGTTGGTTGGGTTTCCGTGAAATAAAACCATGCCTTTCAAGTGCCTTCAAAAATTGATTTACAGAATTAATAGAAGTAAAATTAAGAGCGTCCTTTAATTCTTGAAGCGTAGGAGAGTATCCGAGGCTAGATATGTATTTTTCTAGATGATTGTAGAAATGCTGTTGCTTTTTTGTAAGTCTTCTTGGTTTCATATGCTAAGTTTTATGATATATATGTATATTAAAAAGAAATAAAAAGAGTCTG
>JAPLZG010000040.1 GCA_026395155.1 Candidatus Tayloriibacteriota bacterium
ATCAACTGCTCCTCAAATTTTTCATAAAAATCAAAATCGATAAAATAAAGCAACTTATATAAAACAGTTTCGCCCACATTTGGCTTACCACCAACTCTTGAAAGAATATAAAGCAAGACTTCTTTGAATTTTTCCAGATTTTTTTGTGGAACATTTATTCGCAATTCCGATTTTTCCGTTTTTACTGTGTGTTTTTCTTTTTCAATTTTTACACTTATCAAATTTTCCTTGCCTCGCAAAAAATCATTAAAATCAATACCAAAAATATCCGCGAGTTTTTTTGCTTCGATAACCGTCAAATCTCGTTTACCTTGTTCTATTTGAACATAGGTGGGACGAGAAACGCCCAATTCGGACGCCAAGAATTCCTGCGTCAGATCGTGTTTTTTTCTCAATTGTTGAATGAATTTTGCAAGCATATGTTTAATTTTGTATACTTAAAGTATGGCCTATGTTAATTTTATTGTCAATACATATGTAAAACATCTTTACATATATTTTATTACAGATCAATGGCGGAGAGGGTGAGACGATGTTGGAACTTATTTAGCGTTGTGTTTATAGCTTTTAAAATTAACACGAAGCTTGTTTTGTTTGAGTAATACCAATTTTATTTTCTTCTACAGTTATTGATGAGATTTTATAGGTGTAGAATTTAAATTTTCTAAATTAAATGTTTTCTACTTCAGAAGTTCTTTAAAGTTTTCAAATACCGCATCTGTTCCTGCATTTAACAGCTCTTCTTTTGAATTCATATTGATTTTGCCAAGAACTATGCAACCAGCTGATTTTCCGCTTTGATAAGTTTGTGCCGAAGTTAAATCTTGAATATTTCCCCATTCAGAATCTTCAATATAGATATTATAAGACTCCAAAGCCTCTCTTTTTGCCCAATTATGAAGATTGGCAGAATCAACTATCACCCCATCCATATCAAACAAAACAGCTTGTACATTATCAAATAGTTGTAACATTTTATATTTTAAAAAGAATTAGTATCTCAATAATAATCAGCTTAGCGATATATAGCAATAATCTGACGGATTATCAATTCTTCTGGCTTTATATATTTTCCCTTGAAATCAAACCAAACAGCCATAAAGTCTTCTTTTTCTAATTTTCTAATTTTACCAATCTCAGGATCTTGAAGATAGATAAATTTATCATCCAAACCACAAACCACGGAATAATGTCCGTCTGGAACATCAGAATCAGTGTAATCCGTTCGTCCACGCGTAAACCAATCCACAAGAACCGGCACTCCCTTTTTTAACCAATTTTCAATGTCCCTGAAATTACTGTTATTCTTTATTTTAACTTTTAAACCCAAACTTTCAGCAACTCGCTTGATTGCCTGATCGTCAATTCCTAAATCTTTTTTTACTTCACAAAGCTTTGCCAGATCTTTTTCTGATTGTTTAATTCCATAATAATCAAGAATAATCTTCAAAGAAGCCGGTCCACACATGGAAGCATTTAAAGTTTCTTGAAAAGATTTAACTTTGAGAAATTTTTTCATGTTATGATTTTATCAATGAAATATAATTATAAGAAAATAATGGAGAAAGAATTTGATGTTGCTACAAAAGCAATTATAAGAAATGAGGAAGGTAGATACTTGGTTATTTATAAGAGTGGAACTGAAGAAATAAGCCCGAATGAAATAGACCTTCCCGGAGGAAGAATGAAGTTTGGAGAAAATGCCGAGGAAAGTTTAAGAAGAGAAGTCGATGAGGAAATAGGAATAAAAATTAAAATCATAAAACCCTCACGCATCTGGGGATTTGTAAAAGATAATCTACACCTAGTAGGCATAACCTTTTTGGCCGAGTTTTTGAGTGGAGAATTCAAACTAAGTGGCGAGCATACAAAATACGAGTGGATAGACAAAGAAAAAATCTTGGCAGGGGATTATCCTGATTGGATAAAGGAAGAATTCAAAAAACTCTAGGAGAAAAATACTAAAATTTTCAAATTTCTTTTTCAGTTTTGGATTTTGGGTAGAGGGGTAGAGGTGAATGGCCAAAATCCAAAACTTCTATTTTAATTTATCCATGTAATCGATCAACCGCTCAATTTTATCCCACTTTAATGCATCAACAGTAATTTCATTGGTATGCATAACCGGATTTCTAACTGGACGAACGTCATTTGTATTTTTAACCATTTTCCCATGAAATTTTTTTAGTGGGCCTTTATTTTTTATTTTTAGGTCTACAATCTCACTCAAATCAAATAGATCGGTATAATTTAAGTAATGCTCTTCTTTCACTATTTTTCCTTCAAGAGGGTGCAATTTTTCAGCATCTTTTCTTAAACCACGAATGTTTTTAATTCTATCAATTATTTCTTTTTCGTCTCTTTCTGAGAGAACAAAATCTTCCTCTTTTATACCTTTATTTTTTATATATTCTCTAAATAAGTTTTCTAAAATATATAAATCTTGGTAAAGCACTGTATTTTTTTCTGATAACTCTTTAAGTTTGTCTTTTAATCTTTTTTTAGTTTTTTCATCATCAATTGTTTCATCAATTTTCTTTTTAAAATCTTTCTCCCTTTCATTTTTACTTTGCTCCATTTTTGCGATGTATTTTGGAATACCACCATGATTTAGATCCCAATCTTCTTTTATTTCTCTTCTCCATGGAGACCAGTCGTTAATTACGATAGCTATAATTGATTTTAATTTTTTAATAAATTCTTGAAATAAATGATCGTCTTTTATTATGCCTTCACGAGAACTTGTGAATCTATCAATGTTCTCGTCTTCAAAACCATCCACATGTATTTCGCCATACAAATATTCTTCTGCGAGTCCTTTGGTTGTAATATCCTCAATTAAATCTTTTTGTCGTAACCTTCCATTTGTAAATAAATTTAATCCAGCCCTAAAGTCCCCGCCAGAACCACGTAATACTAGATTACTTGATATTTTCACAGAGGCAATATATCCTTTTATTGGAATTTTTTTTCCGTTAAAAGAAAATTCTGTATCTAAAATAAACTTCCCTTGTTTAACTTTTTCGCCAGATGGTGCTAAATTAATAAATCTTTTTTCAATATCACTGTCATACCCTCCAAGGAGCCATAAAAATTGAGTATTTTCATTTAATTCTTTTAAATCGTTATTTGTAACAGCTTTGTTATTAACTTTTATAGTAAAACTATCATTTTTGTTTAGGCTAAATATAAAATTAAATTGAGTAGCCAAGTATTTTCTAATTATATCTTCGCTGTTCATCTGAGTCTTAAATTTTTCAAATATTATTTTTGTTCCACGACCTGTATTGGCGAAGCTTTTTATATCGTTACCGATTCCTTTTCTTCCAATTACATTTCTTTTTGATTTATTTTCTGAATCACCCCTTCTTGAATATCCAACAGCTAAAAATCGTTTTTGAAAATCATCCTCACTCATTCCTTTGCCATTGTCTTCCACTATTAATTTATCTTCTTCAATTAAGATGTTTACTTCTGTTGCTTCTGCATCCCAAGCGTTTGATATTGCCTCTGCAACAACTGTAGCAAAACTTCTATATAAACCTCTTCCGAGATGGTTTAATACTTCTAGAGAAAATTCAAAATGGAATGATTTACTATTTCTTGGCATAGATATTATTAATATGTTGTTTAATTGTTTTTCCAATAATTTCGCCAAGAACTGGGGGTACTGAATTGCCGATATGTCTGGCGATAGTAGTCATAGATTTTATTTCCCCAAAGTCATAATTTTTTGGAAACGTTTGTAGTAGCGCGCCTTCCCTCAAAGAAAGTGCTCTATTTTGTGTGGGATGACCAAAACGTCCCGATCCTAAATTAAAAAATTGAGTCGTTATTGTAGGTGAAACATTATTCCAGCCCATTCGACCATAAACTGATGTATAAGTCTGCCCGCTTTCTTTTTTATAACAGTCTAGCAACAATTTTTCCTCCCAGTCTCTCCAGGTTCCGTTTTGTTTTGATTGTTTTATTCTCTGCAAATTTGTTTTGGAAAGATTTTTCGCTTTATGCAAGGGGTCATTTTTAGAAGTTTGCCCAGCCTTGATGGGTGGCAATTTTTTTATAATATCTTTAACAGTCACATAAGTTTCTTTGGTATGTGTCGGTTCTGGTATTTTTATTTCTCCAAGTTTTGAAGCAAGTAAAATTAATCGGCTTCTATTTTGTGGAGCACCATAATCTGGTACGTATATTATTTTATAAACTATATGATAATTATTTCTTTCAAGTACGTTTACAAATTGTTTAAATATATCAGTTTTTACGATGCCACGCACATTTTCCATTGATACTATTTCGGGAAGTGTATCGTCAATTATTTTTCCAAAGTACGTGAGAAGATCCCATCTATCATCATGATTTTTGCTTTTGTTTTTAAATGAATGGGAAGAGAAGGGTTGACATGGAGCACAACCTACTAAAATTTTTATAGCATTTTGGCTATATATTTTTTTTATTTCGCCAGATCCATATTTTGTTAAATCGGCGTTAATAAACTTTATTTTATTATTTTTTTCATAGGCATATTTGCATGTTTCATCATTATCAATGCCAGCTATGACATTAATGCCAGATTTTTTTAATCCATAAGTCAAACCTCCTATTCCACAAAATAAGTCGATTGTTTCAATTTTAATTTCTTGAAGATGATTTGCCATAAAATTTATTCATTAAAAGCGTTTCCTTTTCCCAAATTACAACGAGAGCATTTTGTCTCTAGATTTTCGGAAAGAGTTTCTCCACCTTTTGACCATGGAGTAATGTGGTCAACATGTAATTCAACCCCTATTTCCTTCATGGGACTACGGCCACATTTCTTACATGTAAATCCGTCCCTCATCAATATTCCGAACCGTAATCTTTCTGATATTTCTCTTTTTGTTTTGTGCTTAAAAGTTTTCCCTGATGTGTAATCAACAGAAGTTACCTCATTTGGAGAATCATTTGCACTTTCTTCTTCATCCAATTTGTCTGCGTTGATATAAGATACAAATTTTTCGAGAGCTTTCCGCCAAGTGCCAAAACGATTTTCGTAAGTTCCGGTACTATATTTAGAAAGTGGAGTTTTAATTTCTTGGTATCGTGGTTGTCTACCAAGTTTTGTCCAAACTTCCTCAATATTTCTAAATAAGTCTTCCTCTGGAATATTCATGGGTGTTCTCGTTTTTTGTAAGCCAGCTTTTTCTAAAGCATTAAACCAGCTACCAAATCTTCGGAGATAAGTCGAACTACTATACTTTCCATCTCGATTGTATTCATTGTGAGTAATTGAATTTTTGTTCAATTTTTTAGCAACAACAACTAAATCTTCAATAAGAAGATCTTCGGAAACGTTTCTAGCATAATTATCAAGTTCAAATTTCATATTTTTATTTGATTAAATTATCAACACCAATCTCAAGCGTCTTGGCGATTTTAATGAAATTTAGAATAAACTTTTTAATTAAATATAGGTTCGTTACTATTTCACCTTCTTTTATTTCAACTTCTACTTTGATTAAGGCATATATTAACCTAATTCAACTAATTATCTTCCATTATGTCAAAATACTTTTTAGTTCAAGGAAAGGTACCAAACAACACAAAAAGCGCTCTGGGAGCGCTTTTTTATGGGCGGAGAGGGTGGGACGATATTGGAACTTATTTAGCTTTAAATATTTAAGTTTGGCTTTTATATTTAAATTTATAATATATTCCAACCATTACTTTTTTTATCCCAATTATATTTTTGTGCCAGAACTACTTCTTCTTTTCCTAAAAATGTAAATTTGTAATTAACACTCAATGTAATATTATTATTTTGAGCTTCTTTTAATAGATCAAAAGATTTATTTTTTAGTTCTTCTACTGGATCAAAGATTCTCTCTCGAGAGTCTTTTCCTGGCATATTCATTTTTTCTCTAAATAGATTGTCAAGATTTACACATTTATTTTTGGTCGACACCTCAAGCTCGAATGTAAGGTCTTCAAAAGAATTAATGGTTATATTTTCGTAATGAATTACAGTTTCTTGATAGTCTTTATCAGGTATTTTCCGACTTACAATTTGAACTAACAACGCTGGTTTTTTACCAAGAATGAAAGCTTCGTTTGTCTTTATATAGCTTGAAACAACGATAATAGCAGAAATTACAGCGGAATATGCTATAAAAGAATTTACTTCTAATTGTAAACGTTCTGAATCGCTCAGTATAAATTTATTTGAAAATATATGATACAAGAAATAACCTAAGATAAATGAGAGTAAAAATATCGCTATTGGTAAATAATATTTTTTCATAGGTAAATTTTCTATAAAATCTGTAAAACACTGTCTTGAGCTACACTTCCTCTTTCCCATCCCTTTTTGTATTTCGTTTTACCCTTTTTAGTTTTGTATGCCACCTTAGTTTTGTTCTTGTAACTCATGGCCAAATTATAGCTTCCTCGTCCCCATTTTGCGTACTTTAGCTCAACTGTGACAATTGAGCTTGTACCACTTCTCCTTAATCCCACAACTTCTACCTTTCTCCCGCCAATCCTCATGATTACATATTTCTTATTTATGAGAGATAGATTAGTGAAAGTGTAGCTTATTCTTTTCTTAGCTTTTTTACTTACATTATACGCAAGAGTTGGTGTATCGGTGGTTATTTGAATATTGCTCTCGCTATATTTTAATACTGTAGGCCTATCCGAACTTTTATCTCTAAATGCCACATAAGGTTCATTAGTTGAGGGATTGAAAGCGAGAGAGATGTAATTCACTCCATTTGCACTAAATCCAGCATTACCAACACTTTGCCAGCTGCCTCCACTGAATTTCATTACCACGGCTTTATCCGATTTGCTATAGTCTTTATACGCCACATAAGGCTCGCCCGTAGAAGAATTGAAAGCGAGAGAAATAGAAGATGCTGCTCCTGTACTAAATCCTACGTTTCCTACAGTCTGCCAAGTGCCTCCACTAAATTTCATTGTGGTAGCTTTGTATAAATTAGCATCATCCCTATAAGATACGTACGGTTCGTTAGTAGAAGGGTTGAAGGCGATAGAAGTATAAGAGACTCCCCCCACACTGAATCCCGCAGTTCCTACAGTCTGCCAAGAACTTC
>JAPLZG010000117.1 GCA_026395155.1 Candidatus Tayloriibacteriota bacterium
CATTTATCACTAAACACTAAAACTGAGGATTTTGGTGCTGGGGTTTGATCTTTGATTGCCCGCCGTTCCCACGGCGGGCGTTTGTCTTTCCCTTGTTTCCCTTGATTTTGATTTCTTTTGATCTTTGTGACTTCAATTTTTCTGAATTATAGTGGTGCGAAGCACCTTCATCAAATCACGACTTTTTGGAAAAAGGTGGTGTGGTGAGTTCGCGAGGCAGGCCTGTTTGTGTAGGCGGAGTAATTGTAATTTGATATTAAAATCGAGAGCTCTTTTATTTTTTTGAATTTAATGGTAAAAATAGTAATACTTGTCCTATTAGAAATTCACAATAATAGTGGATAAATAGGGAAAAATGATAAGACAAGGTGTTTAAAGTGTAAATATCAATTTAATAGTTTAAATTTTTAATTAGGATGACAAAAATAAAAAAGCCTGAATTGTTATCACCTATACAAGATTACACATCACTTATGACAGCCATAAACAATGGTGCAGATGCGGTGTTTTTTGGTATAAAAGGATTTAATATGCGTGCAGGTGCTAAAAATTTTACTATTAAGGATTTGCCAAAAATAACAAAAATAGCCCACAAAAATAATGTAAAAGCATATCTTGCTATCAATATTATTATTTATGAAGAAGAAATAAAAAAAGTCAGAGAGATTTTGAAAAAAGTCAAAAATGCTGGAGTCGATGCGATTATTTGTTGGGATTTTGCGATAATTCAAATTGCTAAAGAACTTGGTATAGAAGTTCATATCAGTACGCAAGCCAGTATCGCAAATTCTAAAACAGCGGAATTTTATAGAAATCTTGGTGCAAAGAGAATTGTTTTGGCACGCGAATGTTCAATTAAACAAATTAAGGAAATAAAGAAAAATACGAAAGTAGAAATTGAAATATTTATCCATGGGGCAATGTGCGTTTCTATTTCCGGAAGGTGTTTTATGTCACAATTTTTGTATGGTAAATCAGCAAATCGAGGTGAATGTATGCAACCATGTAGAAGAAAGTATTTAATTAAACAAATTGATGGAGGAAAAGAGTTGGAATTGGGGGAGGATTATGTTCTTAGTCCCAAGGATTTATGCACGATTGATTTTATAGAAAAAATAATAGATATAGGTGTGGATTGTTTTAAAATAGAGGGTCGTAATAGAAGTCCTGAATATGTTGCAATTGTCACAAAATCTTATAGAACAATTATTGATTTTATTTGTTCGGCTAAAAAGAGAGATAAGAATTTTAATGAGCAATTAACAAAATTAAAAGAAGATTTGTTTCAAAAATTGGAAACAGTTTATCATAGAGGAAGTAGTAGCGGTTTTTATTTAGGAAAACCAATAAACGAATGGACAGATTCTTCTGGAAATCAGGCTACACAAAAGAAAGTTTATATAGGGAAAGTTTCAAATTATTATAGTAAAATTAATGTAGCTGAAATATTGATTCAGGGAAATACAAAGATAAAAATTGCTGATACGATTATTTTTCAAGGCCCTACGACAGGAGTGATGGAACAAGAAATAATTTCTTTGGAAAAAAATCATAAACCAATTAAGATTGCCGGAAAAGGGGAGAAAATTGCTGTTAAAGTGACATCTGATGTAAAGAAAAATGATGAGGTCTATGTTTATAAGAAGAATTAGATAGAAGCTGTTAGTTGTTAGCTTTTAGGTGCTAGGTTCTTCAGTCATTGCGAGGAGGTATTCCGACGCCCGCCCGACTGAACGAAAACTTTTTCAATCGTTCGGGCGGGCGGCAATCCAGTATTATAAATTTTTATTGAAAATGAAAAGAGTATATTTAGACAACGCTTCTACAACGCCAATAGATCCGAAAGTTTTGGGAGTTATGTTGCCATATCTTACGGAAAAGTATGGAAATCCGTCATCGATACATTATGAAGGGAGGCTGGCTAAAAAGGCGATTGAGGAATCTAGGGAAAGAATTGCTAAAATTGTTGGTGTTAAAAAAGAGGGGATAATTTTTACAAGCGGTGGTACAGAGTCAGATAATCTTGCTATTTTAGGAATTGCTCGAGCAAATAAAGAAAAAGGGAAACATATAATTGTTTCTGCTATTGAACATAAAGCTGTATTGGATTCTTGTAAAAAACTAGAAAAAGAAGGTTTTGAAATAACATATTTAAATGTAGATAAAAATGGAATTGTTTCTTTGGAATTCTTGAAGAAAAGTATAAGGAAAGATACTATTTTAGTTTCTATTATGTATGCAAATAATGAGATTGGCACAATTCAGCCGATCAAAGAAATCTCTAAAATAATTAAAGAATCTAAAATTGCTAATCCGATATTCCACACTGATGCATGCCAAGCCGTTGGTGCCTTACCTATTAATATTAATGATTTAAATGTGGATGCCTTAACAATTAGTTCATCAAAGATTTATGGTCCGAAGGGGGTTGGGTGTTTATATCTGAATAAAAATTGTAAAATTGAACCAATTATTTTTGGTGGTGGCCAGGAAAGGGGAATAAGATCGGGTACTGAAAATACTGCTTATATTGTTGGTTTTGCGGAAGCACTTTTTATATCAGAAAAGAAAAGGTTGTCAGAAAATAAAAGATTAACAAAGCTTCGTGATTATTTTATAGAAAATTTAATTAAAAAAATACCAAAAATTATTATTAATGGTGACAGAATAAAAAGATTGCCAAATAATATTAATTTATCTTTACACGGAGTGGAGGGGGAGTCTTTCATTTTAATGTTAGACAACTCTGGAATATCTTGTTCGACTGGTTCAGCATGTTCTTCTTCAGATTTAAAACCATCGCATGTTATTTCGGCTTTAGGAGGTGATGCTGAGTTGGCACATTCTAGTATCCGTTTTACACTTGGTAGATATAGTACAAAAAAAGATATTAATTATGTGGTAAGATAAAATGTCTGCTTTAACTATAAAAAATAATAAATACACACGTTTCGTAACTCAAATTTAAAAAATGAAAAACAAAAAAAAGATATGCGATGGTGAAAATTGGTTATACAATGATATTGTAAAGGATCATTTCTTTCATCCAAGAAATATTTTAATAGATGATACAGATTATGAATATGACGGGATGGGTATTTCTGGGAATGCTTTTTGCGGTGATGTGATGATAGTTTGGATAAGAGTTGATTCAAAAAAAGAAAAAATTGCCGAATGTAAATGGAGAACTTTTGGATGTGCTTCAGCTATAGCTTCAACATCAATGATGTCCGTAATGGTTACTGAAAAAGGTGGAATGAGTATAAAAAAAGCTGAAAAATTAAAACCAGAAAATATTATTAAAAGACTCGGAGGTTTACCTGATAAAAAGTTACATTGTTCTGTATTAGGAGATAAAGCCTTAATTCAGGCAATTTTGGATTACAAAAATAATCGTCCTTGATTTAGTTGATAATAAACTACTACCGGCTGGAAGCCGGTAGCTTTGGATAAGAATAAATTCCTATATCTAAGACGGGGATAAGGATGGATTGCCACGCTACGCTCGGTTGACGGAGGTCGTATCTCTTTGTCTTTGCGAGGATGTAATCATCCGTGGCAAACCATGTATTAATAGCAGAATCTTGAAAGGACCACCTAAAGGTGGGGGTTTTGCTCCCAAAGGTTACAACTCGCTTCTCTGCAGGAGTTGTTGATTTCTCCAACAAAAACTACGACTCTTCTTGCTTTCCTAAAACAATAAATTGTTGCAGTACCTTTTTTCGATAGACGACCGATTCGTCCTTTGTGTCCGCAGTTTTTATTTGACATGTCTGCCTTCTTTCTCTTGGTTTTGAAAAAACGCTTCCTTTACAAGACTAATACATATTTATATAAAAGTAAATGTTTTTAGGTAATGTGCACATATTATTATGTATAGAAGAATATATAAATTTTGATACCCATATTTATGATAACGTGTTATTATTCAAATAAATTATATGGAACAAGATAGATTAAAAGAAACTATTGAAAAAGCGAAGAGAGTCTATCCATTACAAGGACAAATAAGATGTCCATATTTTAAGGATAATATTATTTTAACGTCAGATGGTTTTAATCACTTACAATATAAAGGCAATAGAAAGCCTAGAAATATAGACGAACAAATATTGAAATTAACTCTATTATCAAAAGCATTGGAAATAATTAAAAATACTGGGACACTTCAAGAATATAGAAAAGGAATTGAAAAAGTTGGTAAGATAGGTAGTGATGGTTTCTATAAAACAAAGAATGTTGAGTACTGGGGTTTCCACGCAATTTTTGGAAAAGATTATTTGAGAAAAATAGTTGTTATATTAAAGAGAGTGGGAGATGGTAAAATCATCTTTTGGAGTGTAATGCCACATAGAAAGTTTAATAATCAAAAACTATACGAAGATGGAATTGAAGATTATTAGACAACAAAAAAGCCCTCATTAAGAGAGCTGTTTTGTTATGCCTGCCTTCAGCTTAGGTAATCCTTAGCCGAAAAGGGGCTTACGCCCACAGGCATGGCATTATAATATATCATTAGTACTAATTATGCAAGTACGTGAATAACCCCACCCATTTTTGCACTCTACTGATAATTTACTCAAATAATACTCTGACTTGTTTAGAACAGCAAATGGAGTCAATTTGTCTTTGAATGCACAATGGACACGCTTCGTATTGTAGAAGATCAAATACTCTTTCAGTTTTTCATTAAATGATGTTGTATCGTCAAAAAGCAAATTGACATTGTAATCTACAAACTCTTCTTGAATCGTACCATTGAAACTTTCGCAATGAGCATTCATCTTCGGAGTTCTTGGATATGTGTGATAATGGGTAATGTTATTTTCAGTCAGGAGTTTGGATAAATACTTTTTAAATTCACTACCATTGTCAGTCAAAACATTTTTGATATCATACGGAAACATTTGCATAATAATAAAAAAGAAGTGTGCAAAAGTTTGAGAGGAATGTGACTTCGTGGCTATTGCATATGTGGTTCTGGTGAATATATCTATCGCTGTCAGTATATACATCCTATGACCGTTTTTCTGCTTCTCCACAGTGTCTAGAGCAATAGTGTGCCCGGGATACAGAATCTTGAAATCCTTTGGTTTCCTCAGGACTTTATTCCTTTTTACTTTTACGACCTTACCTGTACCAGTGATTCTTTGTGGAGAAATACGAAGACCTCCTAAATCAACAATTAATCTTTCAATTGTTGATGAACTAGGACATTTTGGAATACCAAAAGCATCACAAAAATCTAGAATCAATGGATATAGTTTTTCTGCTCCAAGATTGGGATGTTCGACTCTCAATCTTTTAATTTCTTCAAGAATTCTCAAATCCCAAAATCGTTTTCTTCTAATCTTTGGCGTTCGTTTCTTGGGGTTGAGGGACTCAACTTTACCACCACCTTCTTTGAGAGTTCTTTTCCAATTAAAAAGAGTTCTTCTCAAGATCCCAAAGGCATCAATTGTTGATTCGAGTCCATGCTTTTTCCAATGAATCAATATGCGATATCTCCGCTTTGCTTGTTCGGTTATCATATATTGATACCTTACAGCACGATTGTAGACTGTGACAAATCCTTTGATCCCCCTATAGATATTTTGTATTCTCATGTTGCGCCCATTTGATTAATGAGTGCAATATGTATGTGAGGTTAGTCAGTACGTCTGGTAATGTGCACACACATATGGCGGTTTTTAGTAGGGTTTCTGAAAGATATATTAGCTTTTCGACAATTCAACCATTATACTTTCAAGATTAATACCATTATATTGTTCCTTACTGATTTTTGTATTTTCATAAAGTATTTTTACTTTAAAGCCAGCATTTTTTATTTTTTCAAGATAATCATCTTTTAGTAGAGCGCCCGCAACACATCCAGATAATAATTCCTTATTATTTCTTTGTTCTTTTGAAAGTTCTTCTAGTAAAACAATGTCTGAAAGATAAATTTTTCCACCTGGTTTTAGAACTCTATATGCTTCAGCAAATGTTTTAGATTTATCAGGAGTTAAATTGATAACACAATTCGTAATTATTGTATCTACCATATTATCTTTTAAGGGCAAATGCTCTATTTCTCCAAAAAGAAACTCAACATTTGTTATATTATATTTTTTAGCATTTTCTTTTGCTTTATTTATCATTTCTTTAGTCATATCTACACCTATAACTCTTCCTTTTCTCCCAACTTTTTCAGATGCCAAAATAGAGTCTATTCCTGCTCCAGAACCTAAATCTAAAACAACATCTCCTTCTTTAATCTTCCCAAAGGCAAGGGGATTACCACAACCAAGACCTAGATTTGCTTCACCTACTATTTTTAATTCTTCTTCAGAGTATCCAATACTTTTTGAAATATTTTTTGCTTTGTTGCATGAACATCCACACGAAGTATGCGACATGGCGGGTTAACTTGTTGGCGGGCGTATTTTATCTTGCAGACAGTTTGCAGTCAGGACACAAATCCTTACCTTCATTTGTCCAGCATTTATGACACATATTCTTTCCACACTCCCGACATTCAAAGATGTGTCCTGCGCACATTCCATCCCCACATTTGAAACAGAAATCTGTGACAGGCGAGTCACAATTTGCTCCGTGAGCAGAGGCACATTTATCTGGCTTTGGAATTGTCTCCTCCTCTTGAACAATCGCACAAGTTCTCACTAATTCAGTAAAATTGTTAAGAGTCGGGTCTAACTCTTCCATCATTTTTATATCCTGTGGTACTTTGGCAATAGCCAAAATGAATCCACCCCAGAAACCACCACTGCCAAGAAATTTCTTGACCATAGCAGAAGGATTATGAAGATCTATACGTGGGTAGTTACAGCTGTCCCAGTATACACTTTCAATATCAACTACTATAGTTGCGATTTGTCTCGGTTGCCACCCCTTGAAGAGCATAGCGACACGAACTGGTTGTGGATTAGCCTGAAGTGGTAGAAACAATCGTTTTAGAAACCAATGAACATTGTAAGAAACTCCCTCAGCAGCACCCCGAGCTACTCTCAGTCCGAATTTACCCTTCGATAGCTGATCTTGTGAAAGTTTGTATTCCGCCGCTTCATTCACATAAACTCCAGATATGCCAGAAAGTGTTTCAACACTGTTTTTGAAAGCTGTCTTGATATCATTGGCAAGCATTTGAACCTCCTTTTTTGTTAGAACATTCCAAATATAAAACTACTCTTTTTTATAGAAAATGCAATATGTATGTGAGGTTAATCATCGTGAGAAAAGATTTTTTGATGAAAATATGATAAGATTTTCGTTGTGATGTCATATCAATCTATAAGAGAATTTAAGAAAAATTTACCTAAAGTAAAATTAGATCCCATTGAGTATTGTAATATATTAAAAATTAGTTCTCGTGCATTGTACGATAGAATAGGTGAAGTTAAATGTCCAATATTAAATGAAAATGTAGTTTTTAATGGTAGAGGTTTTCATCATTTATTAAATAATTCAGATGGTACGGCAAGAGATGTCAATGAGATAATACATAAACTTACTTTTTTACCACTTGCAAAATCAGTAATAAAAAATGCATCAAGGATTGAAGAAGAAAGAGATGTAATGATACGAGAGAGCAGAAAGAAAAATTCTAAGCTAAAAAAGGCAAAAACATATTGTTTAGTTGCTAGGGTTGGTAATAAAAAACCCGTTGAGGTGAGAGTAATTCTTTTAAGAATAGGTGATGGCATTCTTATGTTTAGAAGTGTAATGAGAAACTAGGAATCAAAAAAGCCGTCATGAGGACGGCGTCTTTGATGTGTCTGGCTTCGGCTCAGAATTACTTTGCCGAACAAGGCTTACGCCCACAGACACACACAGAGTATATACTATTACTTGCATAAAAACAACACTTCTGTGGATAATTTATTTTTATATATTAAATAACCTTATTTATAAGTCTATTTTTACCTTTATCTTGATAAAACTAGATTTTAGATTTCTAATATATTTAATTAAGTTTATAGTATATTTGCTCTTCATTAGTATTAAAAGCTACTTCAGATTTTTACGAAAAAAACTTTTCATCCTGCATCTTAATTACTGGAGATGGAGATTTTAGTTGTTTGGTAGAATTTTTAAAAGAGAAGAAATCTATGAGTCAGATTATCGCTCCAGATAAAAAGAAATGCTCATTTTTACTCAGAAACAAAAATACGGAGATCACTTTTTTAAACGAACATTATCATAAATTTTCAACTATGATTAAGCCCTAAAAGAAAAAGCCCCCAATGCAGGCGGATCTGCATCAGGGTCTCTTTCATAGTGATGTAAAGATTATAACATTGTTTATTGGATTTATGCAATGGGTTCGAATTTGCTGAAGGGTATCAAAAATAACCCTTAAATAATGGTAAAAAATTGGCTACATCTAGTAGATACATTTAGAACTCTGAATTGGACTAGTATAAAGCAAGAACTTCAATTTTTAGTGGAGTATTAAACTTGTTACTTAGACTTGATTTAAAGTATTAACTAAATACCTAACTTTGGCTTTACTTATCCGTTGTTGCCAGGATTTAAGATTTATTTCATTTTCTTTTACATCTCCTTCTTTAAGAGATGTGCTTATTATTGCTCCATTGGCATATTCAAATAATTTTTTAACATTAATATCATCTACACCACTTCCTATCATGATGGGAAAGTCTTCAACAATCCTTTTAACTTTTTTTAATTCTTCTAGATTAGGAGCATCACCCGTCCATTTACCAGTAATAATTATGGCGTCAGAGCCTTTTTCAATAGCCATCCTTGCTGATTCTACAATAGAATAAGGCGATAAAATCTTAGAATGTTTTACATGTATGTCAGTAAAAAGGGCAACATTTTCTGCTCCGATTTCTTTTTGAAAAGCAATTATTTCATCAGCCTTCGGTTCCATAATACCGTAATTTGTTTCCACCTTATCAACAAAAACAGGAACACGAATAAATTTTAAACCAAGTTTTTGGGAAATTTTAAGAGCCGTTTTATAATCATTCCATAAAACACTAATTCCTACAGGTAAGTGTGTTACTTCTTTAACTTTTTTCGAGAGACATTCGAGGGCATCTGCGACTTCAGGGTCTACAAAAGTTTTGTGTGGGGTATCATAATTATTTTCAACAATAATGGCATCAACTCCACCCGTTTCAAATGATTTAAGGTCTGCTAGTGCATTCTCAAGTGCTATATTTAATCCAGGAAAATCAGGGTAGCCTGGTAGGGGTGGAAAATGTATAGCTCCAATTATAATATTCTCTCTTTTACCGAAAATATTCTTTAATTTTTCTGACATAAAAATTATTTAACATTAATTTTTTCAACAGTTGCATCAACGAAAATCTTCATTGTATCAAATATCTTAATTGTTGGATGTTGCGGTATAAGTAATTGTAAATCGGTGCAGGCGAGAATAACACAGTCAAGACCTTTATCTTCAAAACTATCTACTATCTTGATAAGCTCCTCTCTATCTTTATTTTTCTGCTGACCAGTAACCAAATTTAAAATAAACTTTCCCATTTTAGCCTGTTGAAGTTCATTCGGAGTAACATATTTTATATTATTTGCTGAAAAAGCATTCTCATATAACTTATTCTTGATTGTCGCTGAAGTTGAAATCACTCCTACTTTGTCCATCTTTTCTCGCTTCAAAAATTTAATAGTTTCCTCAACAATACTTAGCACAGGAATTTTTACAGCTTCTCTTATCTCTTTAATAAATATATGTAATGAATTACAAGGCATAACTATAAAATCTGCTCCAGCTTTTTCTAATCGTTTTGCTTCTTGAGTTAAAAAAGGTAAGCACCTCTCAATCCCAATATTTTTTGCAATAGCATCTTCTTCTATCTGATAAGGTAAAGGCACACTTGAAATGACAATAGCTGGTCTAGCTGTTCTTTCTTTTTTTTGACACGAAAAAACAATATCTAAGTAAAACTCAGAAGTTGTCTCTGGTCCCAATCCACCAATAATTCCTACAGTTTTCATGTTCTAAATGTATCATTTTTATTTAAATAAGAGAAGAAGCACCTTTTCTTTAAATAATTAACAATTATTCCAATTAAAATCAAAAATACTTTTTGGTAAATTCTCTACCGAAATGCAATCGCTTCTGATAATGAAATACTAGGAACTCCTTTTATAATACCTCTTTCCAAAGCAACTTCATAGGCATTTTTATAATTCAATGATTTACGATATTTATTGTTGAGTAAATGA
>JAPLZG010000060.1:0-2634 GCA_026395155.1 Candidatus Tayloriibacteriota bacterium
AACTGTAATAATAAGAAAGTCAGTATTTGATAAGATAGGTTTGTATGATGAATCATTTCGATATGCCCAAGATTATGAACTTTGGACAAGAATTGTTTCCAAGTTTAAGACAGCAAATCTTTCAGAGGTTTTAATAAAATATAGAGTATTAAAAGAAAGTATTACTAAGTCTAAAAATTTTAAAGTAAGACTTTTAGGTATTAAAATCAGACTACTAGGAATTTTGAGAATGATTTTAAATTGATTTTCTGCTTGTCTTTTTGTCATTCCCGTGTAGACGGGAATCTAGAAGAATCAGAACTGGATCCCCGCGTTCGCGAGGATGACAGAGATTGCGGTTTTTTGAGATTAAACTATTTCAAAATTGTGTTTTTCAATCCAAACTGAAAGAGTCAGTAGTATCCAAGTTTGATAATTATTTTTATTTGCTATTTTTTGAGTTTGATTAAAGTCTATTATCTCAAATATCCTTTGTTTTGGGTCATTCAAATATTTTTCTTTAAGGAGAGTAAAAGAGGGTAGTTCTAACCATTCTTTTATTGGAGCTCCAAAACCTTGTTTTGATCTTTTTCTGATTTCTTCAGGCCATTCACTTGAAAAAGTTTCTCTCAAGATAACCTTATCTTCTTTATTGTTTATTTTTAATCTATTTGGAAGTGATATACAGAACGATGCAAAATCCACATCAAGAAATGGTGATCTTAGCTCTAAACCATTTGACATCGAAGCACGATCGATTTTGGTTAAAATATCGCCAGGCATGTAATTTAAGATATCAAATCTTATTACATCATTTAATGAAGATTTCTTCTCTTTTTTATTTTTTATATTTTTGTTTATTAGAATTTTGTTCAATTCACTATCAGAGAAATATGTATTTTTCTTTATATGAATATCTAAAGGGTTTCTAAATAATATTTTATTGGTAAAACCCTTAACTCTATAATATAAATCAACTTTATTTTCTCTAGATGGTTTAAAAATTAAAACAATAATAGATTTAATTATATTAAAAATCTGGAAAATTATGTTTTGTGACATGTAGTAAATCGGCTTATACCAGCTTGTGTATCCGCCAAAAAATTCATCTCCACCATCACCAGTCAAAACAACCTTGTTAAATTTCTTTGCAGCTTTTGAAATAAGATATGTTGGAATATTTGAAGAATCAGCAAAAGGCTCATCATATATTTCTTGCATTTCAACAAATAAATTTGCTAGGTCATATTCACCAGATTGTAGTTCCAAGTGTTGCGTATTGTATTTTTGTGCCACAAGTTTTGCAAAGGGAAGTTCATTTATAGATTCTCCAAATCCAAAAGAGAATGTTTGAAGATTAGGTTTTAATTTACTTGCAACATCAACAATAGTTGAAGAATCAAGCCCACCACTCAAAAATGCTCCAACTGAAACGTCCGCAATCAATTGTTTCGAAACAGCTTTTTCTAAAAGATCTTTAAAAGTTTTTTTGGCTTCTGTAAGACTTATTTTTTCATTTGTTTCTGGCAGATTCCAATATTTTTTTACATTTATAATTCCATCTTTGAAAGTCATAAAGTGGGCTGGGGGAAGAGTGAATATATTTTTATATATAGTTTTGTTTGGATTTATATAAAGATGTTTTAAATAATCTATAAGTGAATCTTTATCCAAAATTGGCTGTATCAAACCAGTTGCGACTAGGGCTTTTATTTCTGAAGCAAGGATCAGCTCATTGTTTTTCCCTAAACAATAGTAGAATGGTTTTTCACCAAAGCGATCTCTAGCGCAAAAAAGTGATTGTTTATTATCATCCCAAATAGCGAAAGAAAACATTCCTGGAAGTTTATTCATCATATTTTCTCCATATTTTTCATATAGTGCCAAGATTACTTCAGTATCAGATGTGGTTTTAAAATTATAGTTATTTAATTCCTTTTTTATTTCTTTATAACCATAAATTTCTCCATTGAAAGTTATTGCAAATTTGTTGTCGCCTGAAAGCATTGGTTGTGCACCAGTAGAAAGGTCCACAATACTAAGTCTCGTATGTCCTAAAGCACAATTATCAAAAAAGTGCGTACCATCTGCATCAGGTCCGCGGTGCTTCAAAGAGAGAATCGCTTTATCAAGCGAGTCTTTATAGTTTCTAGAATTTTTTGTAACTATCCCTATAATTCCACACATTTTTTATATTTTAATTAGACCAAACTGTATAAGATCCTTCTCCTTTTGATAAAACATACCCATGTTTGGAATTAGATTCACTAATTTTATTAAAATTTTTACACCAACTGAAAACATTTTTCATAATATCATCATTGATTTCAATTGGTTCTGCTTTAGTTTTTTTATGGTAATGAACATGCATTCTAAGTATTCCGTCTTTTTTTAGAACCCTCTTAATTTCTAATGATGTTTTTAGTAAATCATCCACATGATCAATAGCGTTTACAGAAATTACTACATCAAAAAAATTATCATTTATTGGTATATTTTCAGACTGACTACAAATAAATTTTGTTTGTCCATAAAAATGTATTGGATATCCAATTTTTATATAATCCGCAAGTAGGGGATCTAGACAATAAAGGTCAGTATTTTTAAAGACTGTTGCACTTGGGATAGGACCCGACCCTATATCAAGAACTTTTC